>NZ_JBWQTU010000003.1:0-166681 GCF_056619925.1 Halalkalibacter sp. HAAS-P013 | reverse complement strand
CCACTCGCTGCGCGCCTAAAGGAGAAACCCACTCCTTTAGGCTTAAAACATTGCAGCGGCTACGCACATTGCTTCGAGCTTAGGAAAAAAGGGAAGGGCGCCCTTTTTTCCTAAGCTCTATACCATCTTATTAAATTCTTTCTGTAATCTTTTAATTATTCTTTTTTCTAATCGTGAAATGTAGGATTGCGAAATTCCTAACATGTCGGCTACGTCTTTTTGTGTTTTTTCTTCATCACCAGCTAGTCCAAACCTTAGTTCCATAATTTGTTTTTCACGATCATTTAACGTATGCAAAGCTTTGACCAAAAGTCTTCTATCTACTTTTTCTTCAATTCCTCTTGTAATAATGTCCTCCTCTGTACCTAATACGTCTGAAAGCAGAAGTTCATTACCATCCCAATCAATGTTTAACGGTTCATCAAAAGATACTTCAGAGCGTGTTTTATTGTTTCTTCGTAAATACATTAAAATTTCATTCTCAATACATCTTGATGCATATGTTGCTAGTTTAATTTTCTTTTCTGGATTAAAGGTATTAACAGCTTTAATTAATCCAATTGTTCCGATGCTAATTAAGTCTTCAATATTAATTCCCGTGTTCTCAAACTTACGAGCAATATACACAACTAAGCGTAGATTACGTTCAATCAGCATTGAGCGAACAGCCTTATCACCAGAAGGTAGTTTCTTCAAAAGGACAGCTTCTTCTTCTTTTGATAGAGGTGGTGGTAAGGCTTCACTTCCACCTATGTAATAAATTTCATCAGCTTTCATTCCAAGGCGATACATTAATTTGTACCACAATAAGGTTAGTTTTAGCTTTAGCATGTTGTGTGCCTCCTAATTACTTGATTATGCTAGCTTATCAGTGGAAACACCGAGTACTAACTTTGGATGAACGATACAATTGAATACCCCATCAGGAGATAACTCCTTTTCTTGTAATCCTAGCAAGACATTAGTTGTTTCAAACTGTTCTTCTTGATGAAAAATCTTAATCTTATCTGGTCTCAGTCCCGTTATAAAAGGCTGTGATTGACCAATTACTCGGTACGGGATAATGCAAGCACGTTCTAGTAAATTCTGCTCTCCTCCCTCTTGTGCATGTTCGTGAAAGTGTACGATATGATTGACTGATTGTTCCGAAAAGAAGGGGTACAATAGTTTGGCCTCAATAATCATTACTGGTTTCTTTGTTAACGGGTCAGTTAATTGATTTCCACTATCGATAAGCCCTTTTGTTCTAAACGTATAGCCAGCTATCGTAATGTCTACATCTACAATTTGATCATATTGAACACGCTTCATTTCAATCGTCTCAAAACGATGCTTCGAAAAATACCAAATTAACGGAAACCCAATCAGAACAAATACCCAACTTATTCCACTACCAAAATAACCGGAATTCACTTGAACCATTCCATCTAAAACATCAATTTCGGTATGCCAGAAATAATGTAAGGCAAACAACCCTCCTCCTGTCATAAATGCAACAAAATAAAACATTAGCAAACCCTGTAAAAAGTATTGCAACCTCCTATACCCAAATGCAATAAATACAATAACTGCTGAATAAAGAAACTTCATCCAAGGCTCGTTAAATAATGATGCAATCGGACTGAACATCAAAAAAACAATTAGTGATGCGAACAGTGCTGCTAGGATCATTCGAATGTGATGGAACTGTCGCTTTAACACTAATGCCGTTAAAGCAATTAATAAATAGTCAATACAAAGATTCAGTAGCCAAATCACATCAATATATAAGGTCATATTCATCCTCACATCCATTGATTTGAAACAAGTATATTACACATTCTATTAAGAAGTCTGTCGCTTCATGACAAGCACGAGGGAGTTATTTTAGGAGATTTTTTGTATTATTGTCATCTTTTCAGTTGAGGAAATAATTGATTAATTCACGGCAATTTTTATGCAAAAAAGGGTTTATCCAAAAGGTATGATTTTCACCTTTTGGGATAAACCCGAAGCAATGTGCGGAGTCGCTACATCTTTTAAGAGCCTTGAGAGGAGTGGGGTACACATTCACGGCGAGAAGCAAACGGTCCATCTCTGTTCCTGACTTTGAACTGCACCCCAATTTTTATGCACAAAAAAGTATCTGCTCTATGCATAGAGCAGATACTTTAAAATCTAATTATCTATTTCTGTTTCTACGGTTGCGCAAGAATGTTGGAATATCCAACGTATCCGTTGGTTCTTGTGGCGTTTGACTTTGTTGAGTAAACCGTGATTCTTTTTGCTCCTCTTGTACAGGTGCTTGGTTGGTTTGTCCTTTTGACATTTTTGGTGACATCGGACGAGGATGTCCATTATTTTCAACATCATCAAAACCTGTTGCGATAACTGTAACAACAATTTCATCTTTTAGATTTTCATTAATTACAGAACCAAAAATCATATTTACTTCTTGATCAGAAGCAGCTGAGACTATTTCTGCAGCTTCATGAACTTCATACAATGATAGGTTCGATCCACCAGTAATGTTCATTAGTACACCCTGTGCACCATCAACTGATGTTTCAAGTAACGGACTTGATATTGCTTTTTTCGCTGCTTCACTTGCACGATTTTCACCAGTCGCAATTCCGATCCCCATTAACGCTGAACCTTTCTCACTCATAATCGTTTTCACATCAGCGAAGTCTAAGTTGATTAGCCCCGGTACAGCGATCAGATCCGAAATACCTTGTACACCTTGACGTAAAACATTATCTGCTTCTCTAAATGCTTCAAGCATCGGTGTGTTTTTATCGACAATTTCTAATAAGCGATCATTAGGTATAACAATTAATGTATCAACTTTTTCTTTAAGAGCTTGTATACCAGATGCTGCATGAGTTGAACGCTTGCGACCTTCAAATGTAAACGGTCTAGTAACAACACCAACTGTAAGAGCTCCTAATTCTTTAGCAACTTCAGCGATAACTGGCGCTGCCCCTGTACCTGTTCCACCACCCATTCCAGCAGTGATGAATACCATGTCTGCTCCTTGTAATACTGCTTCAAGCTGCTCTCGACTTTCTTCTGCTGCTTTTTTTCCGATATCTGGATTAGCTCCAGCACCTAAACCACGCGTGAGCTTCCCGCCAAGCTGTAGTTTTGCTTCTGCTTTTGATAGATGTAACGCTTGTGCATCAGTATTTACAGCAATAAATTCCACACCTTGTAATCCATTCTCTATCATACGGTTAACGGCATTGCTACCACCGCCGCCAACACCTATAACTTTAATTTGTGCTAATTGATCCATATCCATTTCAAACTCTAACATGTAAGGTCCCCCTAATCAGACTGTATCCCGTTCATTATCTATTCAAAAAAAACTTTAAACCAGTTCTTCATTTTACCCTTTGACTTCGTCTTCTCTTTCTTTGGTGCTGCCTGTGCTTCATTACGTTCTCGTTTCGGTTCTTCATATGCTTGATTTTCAGTCACGGAAGCAGCTACTTCTTTTCCTTGAACCTTTGCATTTTTATATGCAAATTGGATGAGACCAACACCTGTTGTATATTGAGGTTCACGCACCCCTAAATAATCTGGAACAGCCACACGAACATTAGCTTGTAGTAGTTCACTTGCTAGCTCTAATACACCAGGTATCATAACGGTACCGCCAGTTAATACATATCCGCTTGGAAAATCACGATAACCTAAACGACTCAATTCACGGAAAATTAATTCAAACATTTCTTCAACTCTTGGTTCAATAATATGAGCTAGCTCATATTGTGAGAACTCTTCTGTATCTGAACGTCCAATCGTTGTCATATCAAAACGCTCTTCTTTTGAGGCATCATCAATATAGGCATGTCCATGTTTCGTTTTGATACGCTCAGCTTCTTCTGACGAAATACGTAGACCAACGGCAATATCATTAGTAATGTGGTCTCCACCTATTGGAAGTACGGTTGTATTTTGCAATGTGCCTTGTTCAAAAATAGAGATAGTAATGGAGCCACCACCAATATCAATCAAACAAACACCCAAACTTTTTTCATCTTTGGAAATAGCAACAGAACTTGTTGCTAAAGGTTGTAAGCATACCTCAGCAACTTGTAGACCTGCACGTTCAACACAGCGAAGCAGATTATGTAAAACCGTTTTCGAACCTGTAATAATCATACCTTCCATTTCAAGCCTTACACCTATCATACCACGCGGATCATTAATTTCATCAAGACCATCTACAATAAACTGCTTAGGTATAACATCAATAATCTCACGCTCAGGCGGGATCGAGAGTACTTGAGATGCATCTATCACACGAGTGATATCTTCATCACCAATTTCTCTATCCGGACTAGAAACAGCTACTACTCCATGACAAGGTTGTAACTGAATATGATTGCCATTAACTCCAACTACCACTTGTTTGATTGAAAGTCCGACCATTCGCTCAGCTTGGTCTACTGCTCTGCGTATAGATTGAACTGTTTCATCAATATCAACAATTGAGCCTTTTTTTATCCCTTCAGAGTTTGCTTTGCCAACTCCAATAATATTCATCGTTCCATTTGACATTTCACCAATGATCACTCTGACATTGGATGTACCGATGTCTAAACTTACGTATATCTCGTTGCTGTTCAATCTATGGCACCTCCTCGTGTAATCAACCGCGTCAATTTAAGTTTAACAATAAGTATAGCTTTTAAGAATTAGCGATTTTAACATATATTCATAGATTATAGACTAATTCAACACTCGATACTATTATCCTTTTAATAAACGCCGTTTTTCTAATTTTTTTCTGTTTTTTCACGCATTTTCATAAGTTTCCTTTTATCTTTGTTATTTTTGGTGACTTGCCTGCCATTTAGAAAGCAGCATTCGACGTATCACTGCAATATTATTAAAAAGACGAACACCAAAAGCAAAGATCGCTGCTAGGTATAAGTCTACACCAAGATGAACCCCTAGAAAAGCTAAACCTGCAGCTAAAAGAATATTAAAGAAAAAACCTGATAAAAATACATTTGAATCAAAAGTATTTTGTAAAAAAGCTCGAATTCCACCAAACAGTGTATCTAAAGCTGCCAATAATGCTATGGACAAATAGCTTGAATACTCAGCCGGCACACGAAATTCAGTCATTAATCCTAATAAAACCCCAATAATTAATCCAACTATCGGTAGCCACATCGATTACCCCTCCTTTACTTCTTCCATATAGCGAACTCGTCTTGTTTGATCATATGCTGGTATTTCCACTTCTTCGGCTTTCTCGATCGTTAAAGAAAACCCTCTGATCTCCAAGTATTCAATCGAAGCAGATACGACCATATGATTGTGAAGACTCTCCGACTTATCTGAAAGAACTTTCACCTGCAATGGAAGAGGTGGTAATCGGCGGTTATTTAAATAGGTTATTTCATTAACATCTCGAAAAGCAGAAGTAGTAATGATTCTCTCTGCCCCAACTGCAATCTCTTCCGCTCCGTAAATGTTTAATTCATTTACGAGATAACGAAGTACCTCGGAAGGAGGAGAACGCTTTGCTTGTCCAACAAATTGATCGTTATAAAGCGAATCAATTGTAATAATAATCCCCTCGCCACGTGTTTCCTCAAGTCCCGCTTCTATTCTTAGATCTTCAATCTGCTGAGAAAGAACTTCTGTGACATCTTCTTCTCTATTATCCATAGATCTTTCATACTGTAACAAAAGGGCTTGCGTCTTATCAATTTCACTATTTAGCTGCTGCCTTCGCTCTTGTTCTGTTAGTAATTCTCTCCTGAGTTCACGAATATCTCTTGTATCTCGAATAACGGGCTCTTGTGTTGTTTGAAATTGAATTGCCAACATTAATCCGATAATAAAGGTTACTATAGTAAAAATCCACTTTATATTATTCATCTTTTCACCCTCTTTCAGACAAGTGCGGTTCTAGTGTGAGGGTGCTTTTCTTTTGAATTCTTACTGTTACCTCGTCATTTACAAGCTGCTGTTGGACACCACCCGGCAATGTTAAAGCTGATTCTAGATGATCAGAATCACCAATAGCAGTGATCACAAAAGGAGCTGACGACGTATTGCCGTCCACTCGAATGACCGGTCCTGTACATTGAATATAGGACTGATGCGATAGCCTAAACCCATTTATAGCCACCGCCTCTGCTCCTGCAACAAAAAGCTCATGAACAACTCGTTGAATATGAAACTCGTGGACAATATAATCATTTGGATTCGCGCCATCAGGTAGATAATCAGAATCTTCAAGTGCTATTTCAATCCCCGGCCCTTGTACTGGTACTTGGCCGACTAGTTTTCGCAGCCTTTCAATATCTTCAAGTAAATTTATTGCTTTTACTTCTTGTTCTTCGTCCAATGAAGCAAGATTATTTTCAAGCTCTCTGATTTCAGCCTGATATAATCGCAAATCCTCTTGTAACTTGCGATTTGTCGTCTGTTCCATAATTACTTGGTTTCTAAGTTCATCTTCAATTTCCCATTGTCTTTCGAAACCTGGTAAAAGTGCCGAACTCCTTTCGCTCGTTATCTCATAACTTAATGCCAAGATAAATCCAGTTACAAGCAAGACGAAGGATAGAATAATATGTTTACCCTTCACCTTCACTATCTGTCTCCTCCTCCGTAATAAATTCCTCAAAGTAAGGACTCATCCGCAAGTGAAGAATCCCTTGTTTTTCTCGATCAAGTTCCTTAACGATTGAAGGATAAGGAGCTATATACTCCGAAAAGTTTCGAATGGATGTATGTACCTCAATGCCATCAGTCATAAATAATACGATAGAAAGGGTATCGCTGTCTGTTGGTTCATATACAATTTCCGATATTCTCTCAATTAACTGACTCGGAACTTTTTGCAGTTCCGCAGAAAGCTCTGCTAATTGCTCTCCTTGAGAGAATTCAACCAGCAATGGGGCATCAGATGGAAATTCTTGCCGTGGCAACTCATCTAAATATTGTCCCGTCTCTAGAATAGGAAAGTATTTATCATCTTGGAAAAGATAACCAATCCTTGAATGTTCTTCAACAGAAATTTTTACTGTACTAGGCAGCTTTCTCTCAATCTGTACATCACGAATGACAACATGTTGGATCATTCGTTCAATGACTGCTTCACTTTCAAGGTTCCACATGCTTGTCCCAGTTGTTATTTGACTGAGATCTGTCAGTTCCTCATCTGAAACAAAGTGATTTCCTTCAACAACGATATTTCTAACATGACTTAGCGGCGATTGAAAATAGACCATTAGCAATAAGAGTAAGAAAAAGAAAGATAAAAAAAACAGCAAACGTCGATTAGCACGCTGCTTTCGCTGCTCTTTCAGCGATGGAATTCGTTCATTAATCGTAACTACCTTTTCCTTGCTCATACCTTCTCCTCCGCCCACGTCAACAATCATAAAGTTAGATCTTTTTTCTCTTTTATCCTTGCCTTATTCCTAGTAAACCCCTAGAAAGGGCTCCTTCCACTCTCCCTATAGGATTGTGAAAGGAGTAGTGACAATTAATCCTCTTATTTGTTTAATTGTAACATATTTACTAATGAAAATAATCTAATTTACTCGTTTTCTTTTGGGCGTCCAATCATTTCTACTTCCGTCTCAATTTCAATATTATGCTTTGATTTTATCGTTTCTTTTACATGGTTAATTAAATT
Organism: Halalkalibacter sp. HAAS-P013; assembly: GCF_056619925.1. Classification (NCBI taxonomy): domain Bacteria; kingdom Bacillati; phylum Bacillota; class Bacilli; order Caryophanales; family Bacillaceae; genus Halalkalibacter; species Halalkalibacter sp. HAAS-P013. The sequence continues at coordinate 159,027 of NZ_JBWQTU010000003.1, read as the reverse complement.
AATTACATCTTCTGCTTTTGCATCATCAATATTTACAATAAAATTTGCATGCATAGTTGAAATTTGAGCACCACCAATTTGAAACCCTTTTAAGCCAGATTCCTCTATTAATTGTCCGGCATAATTAGGGAGCGGATTCCGAAAGACGCTTCCACAAGTAGGGTGTTTCCAAGGTTGAGACTCACGGCGATAATCTTTGTTTGCTTGCATATGTTTGACTATCTCCTCTTTTCCTCCCTTTTTTAATTGGAAAACAGCCTCAACACATATCCCACTTTCCTGTTGAAGGCGAGACGTCCTGTAAGAAAACCCCATGTCTTTTCCTTTTATCCACTCTAGTCTTCCATCTGGAAAAAGAATGAGAGCTTCTTTTAAGATGTTTGAGATATCTGACCCGTGTGCTCCTGCATTCATAAATACGGCACCACCGATAGATCCTGGTATGCCACCAGCAAACTCTAGCCCCGAGAGCCCTTCACGACTTATAATTGTAGCAAGCTTAATAAGAGGATAGCCTCCTCCTACTTTAATTGTTTCACCATCAATTTCAAGATTATCCATTCCTTTTCCGAGCTTGATGACAACACCTTCAATCCCACCGTCAGCCACTAATAAGTTCGATCCCCTTCCAATAACTCTCCAGGGAACATTATGAATAGTAATTAATTCCATAAGACGTTTTAAACTTTCGAGACTATCTGGTTCAATCAAAACATCAGCCGGCCCGCCGATCTTCCAAGTTGTATGATTAGAAAGAGGTTCTCTTTCCTTTACAACTCCAAAATTCTCTTTTTGAATTGCTTCTATAAAATGCTTCATATTACGTTCCCTCTTTTCATGCTACAAGAAGTTATAATTTCTTATATACCTATTTTCAACTTATGCACTTACCTATTTATCGTGCCGTTTCCGTTAGTAGCTGATAGACATTATTCGCAGCTAATGGTACACCAAGTTCCTTTGCAGCTAAATGCATTTCATTCCATTTCTTAGTAACAGTTAACACACTATCAATATCTTTTTGTAATCTTTCACCATTCATATCTTGTTCTTTTACTACAATGGCAGCTCCGCTAGTTTTTAATGCATTAGCATTTTTTTCTTGATGATTATTTGTGACGTATGGACTTGGTATTAAGATACTTGGTAAACCAAGTGCAGTAATTTCTGCAAGCGTCGTCGCACCTGCTCTAGCAACAATTAAGTCAATAGCACCTAATACATCGGGCATATTATGAATAAATGGTTTAATAATCACATTATCTGATTCGTTAGACCCCTTAACCTTTTCCATTACCGCATCATAATGAACCGCTCCTGTTACATACACGACTTGATAATCTTTTTTCGACCATTCATCAATAACAGATAGAAAAGCATCGTTAATAGGTCTAGCTCCCCTGCTTCCCCCAACTATTAATACCGTTTTTTTATTAGGGTTAAGGTTTAAAGATTCTCTTCCGGCTTCAGGATTAATATTCAATACATCTGATGCTCTTGGATTACCCGTGAACACTACCTTCTCTTTAGGAAAAAATTGCTTCGCTTCTTCGAAACAAATAGCAACACGATCCACATACTTGCTCAAGAATTTATTTGTTAGGCCTGGCACGCTATTTTGTTCATGGATCACTGTGGGTATCTTTAACTTTGCTGCAGCAAAAACGACAGGTCCACAAACATACCCACCTGTTCCTATCACAACATCTGGCTTAAATTTATTTATTAATTGCTTAGCACGTCTTGCCCCTGTCAAAAAACGAGTGACCGTTTTAAAGTTTTCAAATGAGAGTTTACGTTTAAAACCGGTAATATGTATGGTTTCAAATGGAATGCCCTCTCTAGGTACAATTTCGGCTTCTAACCCCTTTTCTGTCCCGATATAAAGGATCTCTGCATTTTTATGATTTTTTTTTATCTCTTTAATTAAAGATAAGGCAGGATAAATATGCCCCCCTGTACCTCCACCGCTTACAACTACTCTCATTGGCTTCCTCCCAAAAATACATTAATAATACCATTTTATCATGATCAGAACTTGTATTATACACGAAACCTGTTAGTTTTTTCAGCCTTCCGCTATCTTTCATACTTTCCCACGAATATTTAACTTATGTAATATTTTGATTTCAAATCGTAATTTTCTGTTCATCGTAAAAAAGCTAACTCTATATAGTTGTGACCCTCATATCATCTAGAGTCACAACTATTTGAGATAACCATTATCTTACATATCGACTTATATTTAGTAATACCCCAATTGATACGAGCATGAGTGTTAATGACGAACCACCATAACTAAGCAAAGGCAGCGTAATACCTGTAACAGGCATTAACCCTGTAACAACACCGACATTAATCATGACTTGAATGGCGACCATCGAGATAATCCCAACAGCTAAAAAGCTTCCAAATAAATCTGGTGCCCCTAAAGCGATTCTTATCCCTCGCCATAGTAATATACCAAATAAAAATAAGACAATGAACCCACCTATAAAGCCAAGTTCTTCTGCTAATATTGCAAAAATAAAATCAGTTTGCGGTTCTGGTAAATAGAAATATTTTTGTCTACTTTCGCCAAGGCCCATTCCCATTAAGCCGCCAGGACCAATCGCATAGAGGGATTGAATAATTTGAAACCCACTTCCTAAAGGATCGGACCATGGATCTAAAAATGAAGTAATCCTTTTAATACGGTATGGAGCTGAGGCTATTAACGCAACAAAACCAGCAAGTCCAGCTACACCAAGCCAAGCAAAATGGCTAAGCCTTGCACCAGCAACAAATATCATAATTACGCAAGTTCCTACCATAACCGCGCCTGTCCCTAAATCTGGTTGCAACATAATCATACCAAATGCGACCATAACAAGGGATAGTGAAGGAACAAGCCCTTGTTTAAACGAAACGATTTTCTTCTGGTTTTCGGATAAATACTTTGCAAGAAAAGCGATCATTGCCATTTTCATAAATTCAGAAGGTTGAATAGAAAAAGCCCCTACTCCCAACCAACTTCTCGCCCCACCTCGGACAAGCCCCACTCCTGGGATAAGAACTATGACAAGCAAAATAAAACAAGTAATAATAATGACCTTTGACCAAGTACGCCACGTCCAATAATCAACCCGCATGACAAATAGCATCGCGATAACCCCAACTCCCGCAAAAAAGAGTTGCCGTTTTGCAAAGAAAAACGAATCATCAAACCTATAACTTGCCCACGCAGCACTTGCACTATAAACCATTATTAGTCCAATCGTTAAAAGTGTAATTGTTGTAAACATTAGGACATAATCTGGTGCTGATCTCGTTTTTGGCATTCCTAAACACCTCATCTAACACGATTTAAGTTTTGTTACACTGTACAACCCCTCAACTTAAAGGTATGCATGAGTTCCATAAAACATGTCCAGCATAATGAAAAAAGGCCGACTCAAACATTTGAGTTGACCTTTTTCTTATGATTGTAACGTTGTTTCAAGGCTTTTCACTGCCTCAACAAACCTTTCTCCTCTTTCTTCAAACGTCTTATATTGATCCCAACTCGCACACGCTGGTGAAAGCAATATAACGTCTCCTTCATCTGATTTTTCAAAGGCAGCCAAAACAGCTTCCTGCATTCCATCAGCATAAACAATCGTCTTTACGTTGGCTTCCTCTGCTGTTTTTGCTAGTTTGTCTTTCGTTTCTCCAAATGTGATTAGTGCTTTAACGTTTCCTAAAGATGGCAACAAATCATCAAAGTCATTTCCACGGTCTAGACCACCAGCTAAAAGTACAATTGGTTGGCTAAAAGCTTCTAAAGCCTTTTGAGAAGCCAAAATATTTGTTGCTTTTGAATCATTGAAAAACCTTCTATCTTTATACTCTGTTACAAATTGCAACCTATGTTCAACACCACTAAATGTTTGTAAGACATGCCGAACTTGCTGCAAACGAGATCCTAGCGTTAAAGCAGCTCCAATGGCCGCTAAAATATTTTCAAGGTTATGTGCACCAGGTAATACAATAGAATCTAATGAAATAATTGATTGTCCATTAAAATAAATAGAGTCCTGTTGAATACATAAACCCTTTGAAAGTCTTTGTTTTACAGAAAAAGGAATGAGCGTTGCGCTACTTCCTTTTGCAATCTTACTAACAATTGGGTCATCCATATTATAGACAAGATAATCTTCTTTTGATTGGTTTGCCGTAATTTTTGCCTTTGCTAAACTATATTCATCTTTCGTGCCATGGTAGTCAAGGTGGGCATCAAATAAGTTTAAGAAGACGCTCACTTTTGGCTTAAATTGTTCCGTTCCAAGTAATTGAAATGAGGAAACTTCCAAAACTATAACTTGACTATTCGTTGCCTTTTCAGCCACTTCGCACGCGACAGTTCCAATATTTCCAGCAATTAGAGGCTCTCGATCACTCGTTTTAAGCATTTCATGAATTAATGTTGTCGTTGTCGTTTTGCCATTTGATCCTGTTATTGCCACGATTTCAGCCTCACTGATTAATGAAGCAATCTCAATCTCAGTAACTACAGACAACCCTCTATGTATAGCCTCTTTGATGATCGGATTTGAGTAGGGTATTCCTGGATTTTTTACAACTAAGTCAAGATTTCCATCTAAAAGTGATAGCGGATGATGCCCACAAACCACTTCAATTCCAAGTTTCTCAAGCTCCTTTGCTTGTTGATTCTCCTCATATCGTTTGGCATCATTTACAACAACCGCAGCTCCTAGTTTGTGAAGAAGCCTAGCAGCAGCCTCTCCGCTTTTCGCTAGCCCTACTACCAATATTTTCTTCCCTTTAAATAAATCATTTGATTTCATTACAACCACACCTCTAAATAGATTCCAAGCACAGCGAATACCATTCCAACAAACCAAAATGTTACAACGACACGCCATTCAGACCAACCTGAAAGCTCATAATGATGATGTAGAGGACTCATTTTAAAGATACGCTTCCCTCTCGTTTTAAAGGAGATTACTTGAATAATAACCGAAAGCGTCTCAATAACAAAAACCCCACCAATTAAGATAAGCAAAATTTCCATTTTTGTCATAATCGCAATGGCTGCAATTGCACCACCTAGCGCTAATGAGCCGGTATCACCCATAAAAACTTTAGCAGGGTGCGCATTGTATACAAGAAATCCCAAAACAGACCCAACTATAGCCGCACTAAAGATTGACACATCTATATAGCCGGTATGCCATGCAAGTACAGCAAATGCACCAAAAGCTATTGCTCCTGTTCCAGCAAGTAAACCATCTAATCCGTCTGTTAAGTTTACTGCATTTGACGCACCAACCAACATAACAATCACTAATGGTAAATACAGCCAACCAAGATCAATTGAAAAATTTGTTGCTGGAACATGAATTTCCGTTGAAAAATCCATTTGAATTAATCCAAAATAAAAAAGGATAGCGATAACTAATTGACCGGCTAATTTTTGTTTTGATGTTAAACCAAGGTTACGCTTTAGGACAACCTTAATAAAATCATCTAAAAACCCAACTACACCAAACCCAACAGTTACTAATAATAATAAAAGAATTTCCTGACTAAAAGACAAAAAGCGAGTTGAAATAAAAACTGTCGTTACAAGAACTGTCAAGACAATGACAATTCCTCCCATTGTTGGTGTACCACTTTTCTTTTGATGAGACTTTGGACCTTCCTCACGAATACTTTGCCCAAATTTAAGCCTTCTTAAAAAAGGAATAAAAATCGGGGACAGGAGGACAGCAATTAGAAATGAAGCCAGTAAGGTAAGAAGTAATACACGCTCTAACATCACTGATCATTCCTCCTTTCTTTACAACGAATAACCTTATTCATTTGTCATTATTTTTCTATTATTTAAGTTCAATGATTAAAGACTTTCCGTCTCTAATTATTGTTATCAACTACATGATAATGATATGTCTTTTCATACCAAAAATCTTAATTAGTCTATAAAGAGTTCTTTTCTAAGATTGCTTGGCGAGCTACTTCTCGATCATCAAAGTGAATCGTTTTATCACCAAGAATTTGATATGTTTCGTGTCCTTTCCCTGCAATCACGATGATGTCATCCTTCTTTGCCTCTTTAATTGCTTGTTTTATCGCTTTTTCACGGTCAATAATCACTTCATACTGGCCCTCTTTAACTCCTTCAGTCATATCTTTTAGGATTAATTCAGGATCTTCCGAACGAGGATTGTCTGAAGTGAAAATCGCTCTATCTGCATGTTCACACGCAATTTTCGCCATGACAGGACGTTTTGTTCGATCTCGATCTCCACCACAACCAACAATAGCAAAGATCTTTTTGGTAGCAAATTCTTTTACTGTTTTTAAAACATTTTCTAGACTATCAGCAGTATGTGCGTAATCTACAATAACAGTAAAATCTTGCCCTTCGTCTACGGTTTCGAAGCGGCCAGCTACTCCCTCTACATGATCTAAGCTTTCTTTAATTGAAGCAAGTGAGACGCCTGAAACAAAAGCAGTCGCGATAGCCGCAAGAGCATTGTATACACTAAACATCCCAATTAATTGCAATGAAATCTGTTCTTTTTTTCCAAAAGCCGTTAATTCAAAAGTTGTCCCTGAAGGACTCATTTTTATATTACTCGCTGTAAAGTCAGCTTTTTCTGTAACCCCATATGTAACAATGTCTACAGTAGTTAAACGAGCAATTTCTTTCGAAGCTGGATCGTCTGCATTCAAAACAGCTGTCTTATCTGAAAATGTGTTGCCTAATTGGGCAAAAAGTAACCCCTTTGCATACAAATATGCTTCCATCGTCTTATGATAATCTAAATGGTCTGGAGACAAATTTGTGAAGACAGCAACATCAAAGTCACACCCTCGTACCCGTCCTAAGTGTAGTGCGTGAGAAGAAACTTCCATCAACGTAACATCGACTTTTTCGTCTACCATTTCTTTAAATAACTTTTGTAATGGGAGCGACTCCGGAGTCGTATTTTTCGTTTCATATTGCTTCGATCCTATCTTTGTATACATCGTCCCAATTAAACCTGTTTTCCTCTTTGCATCTTGCATAACCTTTTCTATTAAATGAGTTACCGTTGTCTTTCCATTTGTTCCAGTTACACCAATCAACTGCAGCTTTTGCGTAGGATTATCATAGAAATGACAAGCTAGCTTTGCCATTGCTCTAAATGTATCAGGAACGATGATGACCGGAACAGACACAGAAAGAGGGCGTTCAGCGATAATCGCTACCGCCCCTTGACTTTCTGCTTGCTTCGCATAGTCATGCCCATCAACTGTATACCCTTTGATACAGAAGAATACGGTACCTTCCTTCACTTTTCTAGAATCCATTTCAAGAGATGTAACTTCAGGATTAGTATCACAATTATTGTCTTGAAACCTCAGCGGTACAAGGAGTTCTTGTAGTTTCATCATTCTTAAAACCTCTCAATTCATCCATTTCACTTTTTTTAATCACTTCCACCAATTGTGCAATGTGCAAACACTTTAATTATTTTAGACGTTTTGTCCTTATTTGTCACCCATATAAAGTCGGATTGTTGAACCTTCTTCTACTTTTACTCCAGGTTCTGGAGATTGAGCAAGTACATAATTTCCTTCTCCATCTGCATCGACCTTCAACTCATAATAGGATTCATTAAGTTCACGCATTGTGCGCCCGACTAAATCGGGAACTTCTATTAAAGGAGTATCTGTCCAAGTCATTTCCTTTTCAATTTGTCCATCACGTTTTTCTACCCCCATTGCAAGCAAACTATCTCCAATAATGTTACCGACAATAGGAGCTGCTACAACTCCCCCAAATTGAAGTGTATCTTTTGGATTATCGATGGCTACATATACGACAATTTGCGGATCATCCGCAGGAGCAAATCCAATAAAAGAGACAATGTGGTTATTTTCTAAATAGCGACCGTCCTTTGCTTTTTGAGCAGTCCCCGTTTTTCCGCCAACTCTGTAACCATCAATATATGCTCCTTTACCAGACCCAAGTGCTACAACATGCTCTAAGGCATATCGAACTTCTTTTGACGTTTCTTCAGAGACTACTCTTCTCTTTAGAATCGGGGATTGTTGATCAACTACTTCATTTGTTAGAGGATCAACCCATTCTTTTGCTAAAAAAGGTTGATATAAATAGCCACCGTTGATAGCTGCTGAAACAGCAGCTACTTGTTGTATTGGCGTCACTGCTACCCCTTGACCAAATGCTGTTGTGGCTTGTTCGAGCGGACCAACACGGTCTCTATTAAATAGAATTCCGGTCCCTTCCCCTTGTAAATCGATTCCGGTTTTCTCGCCAAACCCAAAGTCATCAATGTAATCAAACAGACGATCCTTACCGAGACGCTCACCAAGTACAACGAATCCAGGGTTACATGAATTCTGAACGACTTCTAAAAATGTTTGATGGCCATGGCCACCTTTTTTCCAACATCTTAGATTCCTACCAGCAACTTCAATATAACCTGGATCATTGAATGTATCTTTTTCTAAGTCTACTTCTCCCTCTTCAAGAGCCGCTGCCAATGTAATAATCTTAAATGTTGAACCTGGCTCATATTGCATCCATACAGGTTTGTTTTGGTTATAGATTTCCGGAGGAACGTCACGGAAGTTCTCTGGATTATAATGAGGTCTACTACTCATCCCTAAGACTTCTCCTGTGTTAGGATTCATTGCAATCGCAATAGCACCATCCGGATTATAAGTAGCTTCTGCAATATCTAACTCTCGTTCCATAATTGTTTGTACTTGACTATCGATTGTCAAACGTAAATCTAGGCCATTCACTGGAGCAGTATATTCGTCTGCTAAGTTAGGCATGCGGTTCCCTTTTGCTGTGGAAAAGAATGATACGTAACCACTGTCTCCTTTTAAGTTATCGTCATAATATAACTCCAAGCCTGTTAACCCTTGGTTGTCAATTCCAGCAAAACCAAGTACGTGAGATAAGTAACTCCCAAAAGGATAATGCCTTTTACTATCTTCGGCAATATACACTCCAGCTAAACGCAATGACCTTACCTCGCTTGCTTTCTCTTTCGTTACTTTTCTACCTTCAGGATTGATCCTAACAATTGATTCATTTTTTGTGACATATTCATAAGCTTTCTTATGATCCATATCCAAAACCGAAGCTAGTTTCTCAGCTGTATCAACGGGATCTTTCACTTGTCTAGGGACAACTAGAATAGATGGAGCACTAACATTTGTTGCTAGAACTACATCATTACGATCTCTAATCTCCCCTCTTTTTGCTTCAAAAGGGACATCTCTACTCCATGAATCTTCTGCTCGGTCTGTTAACCAATCACCGAGTGCAAATTGGACGTAACCGAGTCTTAATGCAATGATTAAGAATACAGCCAGTCCAAAAAACAATACAAGAATTAGTCGTTTTCTTACTGTTACGTTAGAAACTCGCACCGTAATACCTCCCGCATACATTCGTTTCAAATGCCTATAACTTATGAAAAGGCTACTGAAAGTTGGATTTCACCATTTTCTGTGGTCACATTATGGCTAGGCTTGTTTTAAAAACGTATGCTTGTACACGGATAGTTAGAACAAGTGCGAGTCACTCTAAATTAATTCCTATTCTCCTGTCTATTCAACTTCTACCTCTACATGCTCTATATTTCCATTATGGGGAGCTAGTTCTACGACAATATAATCCCCTTTTTCGATCACTGTCCCGGGCTCAACACTCTGAGTTTGGACATATCCTCTTCCGAAGAAAGTTGGATTAAGATCCATCACTTGAGCAAAACGTCTGACATCACGATTGGACCATCCTGTTAAATCAGGCATCGAAAACGTCTTACTATCTGTACGTAAGAACAATCGTTCCCCTTCTAACATTCCTTTATTAGCAAGAGGCTGTTGCGCTTCTATTTCTGAACCATTCCCAAGTATAGTAAGTTCAATCCCTTCCTCTTCTATGCTCTCTTTCAAACTAGAAGTAGACTGGCCAACATAATTGTCAGTTTTAAAACCTGTCTCTGTTTCCTCTACGATTTCATCAACTGTAGGGGATATATTTAAATATTGTAAACTATGTTTCATAATCGTGTTAAAGATCATTGAGGTCGGAGCTGCCCCAGACTCATCTAACCCAATTTTCGGTCGGTCCACTGCAACATAAACGATAACACGAGGATCCTCTTTAGGTGCCATTCCTAAAAATGAAAAGATATTTTCGCCATGCCCGTGAATATAACCTCTTGCATTCGGGTTGTTAATTTGAGCAGTACCTGTTTTTCCAATCACATCGAAGCCTTCTAAATAGTAAGGATGCCCTGTACCTGCGGAATTCGTCACTACCCCTTCGAGTAGGTCCTTAACTTGGTCGGCTGTTTCTTTAGAAATTGGTTCGCCAACCACCTCTGGTTCATTTTTTTGGACAACTGTATTCTGATTCGGTTCGATAATTCGATCTATGATATACGGTTTCATCATCTTACCGTCATTTGCAATGGCAGTTGCCGCTTGAATTTGTTGGATCGGTGTCACTGCACTACCTTGTCCAAAAGCTGTTGTTGCAGCATCAACCCTACCACTTTTTGCCAGTAAACTATCAGCTTCATTAGGTAAATCAATTCCAGTCTTTTGATCAAATCCAAATTTAGTCAAGTATTCATACAGTTTCTCCGAGCCTAGCTTTTCAAGTACTAATTTAGCCATAGCAACATTAGAAGATCGATAAAATCCTTCATCAAAAGAAATCGATCCCCAACCTCGTGCTTCATTATGATCTCCAATTCTTCGATCAGCTACTTCAATTGTACCAGATTGATATTGTTCCTCACCATTATATACCCCTTCTTCGATTGCAGCTGCAACAGTAAACATTTTCATTGTTGAACCAGGTTCATAACGGTCAGATACAGCGTAATTTAAGTAATTGGTTATTTGCTCATAATGATTCGGATTGAAACTTGGTCGGTTACTCATCCCAAGTATTTCTCCTGTCTTTGGATCTGCAACAATTGCAATCATTTTTTCAGGACTGTATTGTTCCTCGACTTGAGTCATGACCTGCTCAAGAGCCGTTTGAATATTTGAATCCAAAGTTAAATAAATGTCGTGCCCATTTTTAGCAGCTGTTATCGTTTCATTAGGATTTAATAAGGGAAATCCTTTACGATCTCTTTGATAACTAATGGATCCGTCATCAGCTTTCATGATTTCATCGAAGCTGCGCTCTAGTCCCATTCGAGCTTCCCCTGTATTACGTTCTGTAAAACCAATGACATGAGATGCATATGTTTGCTTCGGATAGTATCGTCTAGATTCTTCCCGAAAATAAATTCCGTCTAATTCTAATTCGCGAATAGTTGTGACTTGCTCATACGTTAAATGTCTTGCGCCTGCTCCTAATTCAATTTGAAACTTCCCTTCAGACTGGGCATTAGTAAAGGCTCTAGCAAGATCCTGTTCATTCATGTTTATATGTGGAGCAAGAAGGCTTGCCGTTTCTTCGGCGTCAACTACATAACTTTGATAATTTTGATCTAAAACAGCATAAACAGTATATGAATTTACTTCTTGCGCAACTGGACTACCTGTACGATCAAAAATTGTACCACGAACACCTTCGATCACTTCCGTTCTTGTCCACCGCTCTTCTCCAAGAGATCGTAAATTTTGTCCGTCTATTTCTTGAGTTGATTGAATATAAATAATTCGACCAAGTAATATGACAAATAATAGTAATACAATACCAAGCAATAGTACAGCTCTCTTGTTTGTGACAGATCTTTTAATTTCCAAGCTTTTCACCTCATTTTCTACTATACATAAGGTGTTGGGCAAATACATCGACCCAAATTATTCCAATTCAGTGAAAAAACCAGCTCATAGCTGGAGGGTAGGAAAAAGGTTGACCTTTTCACTACCCTCCATCGCTAAACTAGTTTTGCACAACTTTCACCTTATTATCATCTAAAGACATTCCTAGTTGTTCTGAAGCAATATGTAAAATACGATCTGGAGCACTCAGTTCTACAACTTGCAAAGATAGTCCTTCATTTACTTGTTTTTGTTGACTAATGGTTTGCTCCAGTCGATAATTCTCTTGATTCATTGTATAAAGAGAAGCAAAATTATTTACCATGAAACCAAGAACGATAAATGTTACGAAAGCAATTAACCCGACAATCGCCTTTTCGCCTGTAGTGATAGGGTTACGGACATGACGGATTCTTTTTTTCGTCTGAATTTGTGGTTGATGCTGTTCTTGAATCTTACGTGCTACCATACTCAAATCTCATTCCCCCTTAACGTCTTTCTGCCACCCTTAGCTTTGCAGAACGTGAACGATTATTACTTTCTAACTCCTCGGTAGAAGCTACAATCGGTTTTCTTGTAATTAATTTCAAAATCGGTTCATAGCCCTCTGGAATAACAGGCATCCCTGGTGGTAAATCTGGCCCTTTGCTTTTTTCTTTAAAAACTTCTTTACATAATCGATCCTCTAATGAGTGAAATGTAATAACTGAAATGCGCCCTTCTTTGGCTAAAAGAGAAATAGCATCCTCTAGCGCTTCTTCAAAAGCCCCTAATTCATCGTTAACTGCAATCCTTATGGCTTGAAATGTTCGTTTAGCTGGGTGTCCGCCTGTCCTTCTTGCAGGTGCAGGTATTGCATCCTTAATAATCTCAACCAGTTCCCCTGTTGTTTCAATCTTTGCCTTTTCTCTCTGTGCCTCAATCTTTCTTGCAATTTGCTTAGCAAATTTCTCTTCTCCATACCTTGAAATCATTTTTACAAGGCGCTCAAAAGGCCAGTCATTTACAACATGATAGGCTGTTAATTCAGCAGTCTGGTCCATCCTCATATCAAGAGGAGCATCTTGGTGATAACTAAATCCCCGTTCAGCCTCGTCTAACTGTGGACTTGAAACACCTAGGTCAAATAATATCCCATCAACTTTCGTGACTCCAAACTTAGCTAGCTCACGTTTGATATGTCTAAAGTTGCTTCTGATTAAAGTCACTTTTCCCTCATAAGGTCGTAATTGGTCTTTCGCATGAGCAAGTGCTTTATCATCTTGATCAAATGCATAAAGATGCCCATCCTCTGTAAGTTGTGCGGCTATAAGAGATGAATGTCCCGCACCACCTAATGTACAGTCGACATATATTCCATTAGGTTTAATTGCTAAACCATCGACTGATTCTTGTTTTAAAACTGTCACATGATGAAACATCCCACTACCTCCAAAACGGACGACTAAAAATCAAAATCCACAATATTTTCAGCAATTTCACTAAATGATTCTTCTGATTCAGCAAAATATTCTTCCCAAATTGATTTACTCCAAATTTCCACTCTGTTTGAAACACCAATGACAACACACTCTTTATCAAGCTTGGCATATTCCCTTAAAGGTGAAGCTATGTTTACTCTTCCCTGCTTGTCCAATTCACATTCAGTTGCACCAGAAAAGAAAAAACGAGTGAAAGCACGTGCATCTTTTTTCGTAAAGGGGAGGGTTTTTAACTTGTTCTCTAGCTTACTCCATTCATCCTGTGGATAAACGAACAAACAGCGATCTAGACCTCGGGTCACAATAAAAGAAGAGCCTAAACTATCCCGGAATTTAGCCGGGACAATCATGCGACCTTTCTCATCTACGTTATGGCGATATTCTCCCATAAACATCGCGAACCCAACTCCCCCCACTTACTACCCTTAAGTTACCACATTCCTCCACTTTGCACCACACTAAATTTCCGATTTATCCACACAAAAAAATCCTGCCCTTTGGCAGGATTTCATTTATCCACATTTCGACGGAAAATCATTACATGAATTTACAAGTACACAACTTTATGAATGTGATTAACCGACATGTCTGTTGACATCAATCGCCTGAATCCATCTTCTCCAATGACATTCATCAACAAGATTGGATGAAATATACGTTCTTGTGGTCGATTTAATGGCGCTAGCCAGAAACCCGTTTCCGTAAATTTCGCAAGTGTATGATCTTGACTTTGTCGAACGAAATTTTTCATCTTTTTTCTCATAAAATTAATTTGGTTTTCAATAATTGCTAAGTTTTTCTCGCTTAACTTAGCTATAGTCGGATCCATTTCTTTCGCTAAATCACGCAAAGGCTGGTGATCAGAAAGGAGATTGCGCCTTACTTGTTCAACCACATCCTCAACAGGGTATTCTGTTACTTCTTCTAACCAAGCTTCTCGTTGGTCTTCCATTTTCCCCATTAAAAACGGTTCTAGTTCATACCTTGTCTCTGCCAACCATTTTTGAACAGCAGGTGGAATAAATGTAAGCTGAATCCGAGGAATGACAGGAGGCATTTTCACCTTAAAATGAGTGAATACATGTTTTAAAGTAGCCCAATAACGTAATTCACCTGGTCCCGATACGAAAGCTAATACAGGCAAAAGCCACTCTTGCATCAATGGTCTTGTTACAACATTATTACTAAATCTTTCTGGATGCTTCTGTAAAAGTGTAAATAACTGTTCTTTTGAAAATGTAGTCTCTGTTCCTTTGACACGAAACAAGCTCTGATCATAGTCTAATCTTTTTCTCTCGCCCTCCACTTCTAAGAAAAGGTGAGCATTATGTTCATCGGTCACAATTGGTTCGCCGTAACCAACATCCGCAAAAGCTTTGGCACCTTTTTGCTGCGCCTTTTGAACATGTTCCACTTCGTGTATTAACTGTTCAAAATACTCAATTTCTAACTTCCGAATGGCAGGGTCATGAGCATCTAATAATAACAATCCTTCATGCCCAAAAAACCAGTTCATCACATATCTAAAGAAATCAACAAATGTAGTGGATTTATCCAAGAAAGTAGCTAGCCTTTCCCACAATGATGTCGTATGCACCGTTTCAGGAAACGAAGCAAAGAGCTCTTTTAGCCATTTTTTCATTTCATCTTTATTAATTAATAAAGATGAAGCAGACGAAGCTTGATTGGCATCATTATATAGATGCTTTTTCCAGCTCCCTTTTTTTTCTTTATAAACAAATCGAATCTCATCAACATCATGATCTTCTCCAGCAATCCAAAAAATAGGAACAACAGGAACATTAAGCTTTTCTTCCTGTTGCTTAGCCATAATAATAATGGACATCGCCTTATATACAGTATAGAGCGGTCCCGATAATAACCCAGCCTGCTGTCCTCCTACCACGACAACCGAATTGGGTTGCCTAAGTTTCTCAATTTGACTTAGAGCTTGATCTGCTTCTTCTAGAGAAGTATGAACTTTCATTAAATAATCTGCCAATTCTTCTCGTTTATAAGACCTTGTTAAAAGGTTATCCACTCTTTTTTCATATTTTTCTTCGTCGTTATATGTATAATCAAAAAATTGCTCAATCATATGACTGCCACTTACATAATCATTCATAAAACCAGTCTTTGATATTAGGTCGATTTCTCTAACTTCCAACATGTATAGACGTCCCTTCGTATCACTAAATTCATCTTCATCATAGCAAAGTATTTGCCACCTACCAAGTGTTACGACCTATCTTTCAACTAAATATTCTTGCTAGCAGTCCATAGCCACTTAATATAACGTAGATAATGACGAAGGTCAGGAAGTTAAACCTCCATATTCCTTTAAATAATTTAATCGTTTGGATATCTCCTGAAACCCTCCATTGAATCCAAGTAACTACTAACGCGATAAAAAAGAAAATGGCTAAGATCATCCATATTAAGGACTGGGACCAAATTTCAATCATAATAAAGTAAACAGCGATCATAAATAGCAAGGTTGTCCAATCAGAAGCACGGCGCATTGATTTAGATTTGTTTTTAGAAATTTTTACAGAAGTAATATAAATCATATACCACCCTAATAAAGGGATAGTTACAATCGTAGCAATGACGGACGCTACCAGTTCTGTCATAAATTAGCCTCCCCTAACTTATTTTCTTTCTCTTTGCCTTTGATCGCTTCAAACAGGAAGTTTAAAACAGGCATAGTCATTTGTTTCCTGACAGCTTGCCGTAGTAAATAGCCTACAATACTATCTATTTCTGTTTTACGTTTATTTTCCAAATCTGATAACATAGACGAACGATTGGCTCCTGTTTTTTTACTTATGTGACAGACATACTCCCACATTTGTTCTTCACTTCCAATATCAATTACCTTCATTATTTCTAAAAAAACTTGTTTTAATATAGAGTAATAATGGGGGTTCTGAAGAAGTTCAGAATTTCGGATGCCAAAAAGCGCAGTTAGTGGATTAATACAAGCATTTACAACTAATTTATGTTGTAACATAGGCTTCCACATTGGCTCGTATTTAGTTCGGAATTTTCCATCTATTGTTTCTTGAAACACCGCTTCTACCGTTGAGCTATGGTTTCGGACATAACTCCATTTTAGTTGTCCAACCCCTGTATGTTGAACCGTATAATCATTTGTCCTCCTCGCTCCATGTTCAACTACTCCAACAGCAATCTCAGGAACCGAAATCGTTGAAAACAACTCCGTATGCGCCATTCCATTCTGTAAAAATAGAATCGAAGAAATAGTAAGCTTTGAAGCTTCGATCGTTTTTAATACTTGTTCAACCTGATAAGATTTAACTGTAACGATTAATAAATCGATTATTTCTTCATGTTCCAGCGTCAAAATACTTTCTACAGTCACATGAATCATCTCACTATTTCCATCCTGATGTATAAGATGAAGTCCTTTTTCTTCAATAAATTTAGCCTGTTTTATACGATTTGTAACTAATAAGGTATGGCGCCATTGTTTAGTAAGATAGAATGCCGTAAGCATTCCAATAGAGCCAGAGCCTAATACCACTACTTTCACTTGTGATTACTCCTCTTTTTTATGAAATTGTACCATACTCACAAGTAAAACTTACAAGATAAAATAATCTGATTATTTAAACATTTCTTTCTTTGTTAAAAAAATAAGCAAATTCAAACGTTTTCAATCTAAATTGTAGTAAAATAAAATAGAGATCTGAACATTAAGGAGGAGATCAATATGTATGATTATGAAGTTAAGCGTTTACTTGTCAATTATAAAACATTAGAAGAGTTTAAAAACTTCCGCGAGTACGGTTCTGCGGAGCTTTCTATGAAAGGCGATTTAGAATCAAATATTATTGAAAATGACAGCGAGTCTCCTTTTTACGGCATTTATTTCGGAAATAAGCTTGTTGCGAGAATGAGCTTATATCGCATTGACGGAAAATACGATCGCTATTTTAATCCACCTCAAGATTATTTAGAGCTTTGGAAATTAGAGGTATTAGAAGCTTATAGGAAGCAAGGATATGGTGAATCATTAGTCAACTTTGCCAAGTCATTTAAATTGCCAATTAAAACAAATGCTAGACAAGGTTCAGGAGGGTTCTGGGAACATATGGGGTTTGAAGCAGCGACTTATGATGTATTAAGAGATCGCGGTGAGAGCCCATACGTGTGGTATCCTGAAGGAGTAAAAGAACAAGTAGCTAAGAAAGAACCGGTTCAAATTGAGTCCGAAGATGATTTAACGTAAGTAAGATGGAACTACTCGTTTAGTATCAACTGAACGAGTAGTTTTTTATTTTCTTTTTCCTTAATATCAAAAAAGAAACACACACATTTTTCTGTTATGTGTGTGTTTCTTTTAATTGACGCCTATTAAATAGATAATTTTCTCGCCCGATCCATAATAGACAATAAAGCACGATAATCTTCTGCCATTACTTTCTTTTCTGCCTTAACCTTATTAAGCTCTTCTCGTAACTGAGCATTCTCATGTTTCAACAGCTCTATATCCTCGGATGGAATTCGCTCTTTCATACTTTCATGATAATCTGTTAAAAAAGTAAGAACTGCCTCCATTGTAAGCTCGGGTGAAACGGGCTCTTTCGTTTTTAGCTTTTCTTTTTTTATTTCCAGTTTTTCTTTCTTCTTTTCTTTTGTTATCGTTGCAACAGGCTCAACTATTTCCTCGCTAGCTTCATTTCCCCACTCTGTTGTATCAAGCTGCTGCTTTTTTCCTTTTGAGCGTTGCTTCTTTGCTAATGCAACGGCAGATTCATATTTCTTTCGAATGGCTGAGTTCCACCTAAATCCACATGCTGCACTCGTTCTAGACAAGCGTTCCCCAACTTCTTCAAAAGCGGCAAGCTGTGTACTTCCCTCTCTTATATGTCTAAGAACAACCTCAGCTAAAATTAAATCTTCATCTGTACTCCATGCATCTTGGCGAATCGTTGTCATAGAATCCCTCCTTAAGAGTCTCATTTACTTAAACATATGCATCTACTAGAGTAGAAAGACTCATTATCAGTAAAAAGATATTCTCTTTTTATTACCAGATAGATTTCGTTCTATTAGTCAATTATTACCGAAATGCCAAGATCTATTCAGAAATCTAGCATTAGATGTTTTTAGATCTTTGTAAGAAAGTACGAACAGCTTCGTGATGCTCTTCTGATGCCCACAATTTTGCACACTCCATTATTTCTTTTTGCATATTCATATGTATTCGTTCTTGATTAAACCGATCCATGAATCTACCCTTATATGCTTGTAATACCCTTTTGCTTTTGTTCAAAAATGGTGCTACATAGTCCATGACACCGTCTTCAAATGAGTCCTTCATTATCACTTTTTGTACAAATCCGTCCCTTAAAAGCTCTACGGCTGAATACATCTGAGCTGATAATAACATTTGCAAAGCTTCTGATTTTGCCATCCGCTCTAATAGTAATGTTCCTCCACCCCAACCTGTTGTAATCGCTAAGTTAGCTTGCACGAAACCAACCTTTGTATGAGAAGCAGCAATTCGTAAATCACAGGCTGAAGCAAGCTCTGCCCCTCCACCAACGGCCGTACCATTCAAAGCTGCTATCGTTATTTTCGGAAAAAAGGCAATTCTCTCTAATATTACACCCATTCTCATCAACATGCTTCTGGCATCTTCTTCATTCATGATATGTTGAAAGACCGATAAATCACCTCCAGAGCAAAAAGATTTCTTACCTACCCCACTTAAAATAACAACTTTGCTATCATCACCTTCAGCAATTGATAATAACTCATCTAGTTCTTCCATGACTTCAAAGTTCACAGCGTTCCGAATTTCTTCACGATTAATTCGAATCCAGGTTACGCCATTTTTATTTTGTTCTAATTGTACATTCGCCATCAAATCACACCTTTCACAAATTACATACCAGCCTAATAAAATGAAGCTCCTCCATTCTTATTTTTCAGATAAGTTTTTCCCATCAAAAAAGACGAAGAGAAAACTCTTCGTCTTTTTGTTCTTATCAAATTATTTGCTAACCACATCTTGGCCTTTGTAAGAGCCACACTCTTTACAAACACGGTGAGCAAGCTTTAATTCTCCACACTCAGGACATTTAGTCATGCCAGGTACTGCTAACTTGTAGTGAGTACGACGCTTATTTTTGCGAGTTTTAGATGTTCTTCTAAATGGTACTGCCATCATTCCCACCTCCTTAAAAAATCTATAAAATCCAACTGCACCCAAGCTTAGTTGGTTATATGAAATGAAGGCCCGAACGTTGCCGGTGCTTCGACTTTCCTATTCTTTCTCAAAAAACTTTGCCAAATCAGCTAATCTTGGATCGACACGGTTGCTATGCTCTTCCTCTGTTACAATACCCCAGTCTTTTCCTGTAGGAGGTGCTAGGCGCTCTGCTTCTGAATCAGCGTAAACTTGAATCGGAATCTCAAGTAAAATACGCTCCTTTATGATCGGAAGTAGGTCGACTGTTTCCCCTTCAAAAAAATTAATTTCATCATGATCGACATCTGCCGTAACATAATCATTTGTTGGATGGAAATGCTCAACGACATGAAGATCAATAGGGAATTTCACATCAGCTAATGTTCTTACACAAGGAAGAATTAATTCACCTGTAATCTCAAGCTGAAATGTAATCATGGAACCAGTATAGGTAACTTCTCCCTTAACATGAAATGGAGAAACTGATCTGACATCTTGATTTAGCTCTTTTAAGCTGGATACATCAATATCTTCTTCAAATGTAAATGGTTTGCGCTTAGCAACAGATAATTGCTGTAATGACCATTTCATTTCTGATCACCTCTAAGACAACAAAATTAAGTATAGCTCTACACCAATTGAATGTCAACCTTTTTTCTTTACACTCTAGTTGCAAACGTAAGATCTAGAACTTGTACTTGTTTTAAGCATGACGTTTATTGTAGCATGACATAAAAGAAGAGTAAAGAAGCACTAGAACATTTCTAGTTATTAAATATACTGAATTAGGAAGTCAATTTTAAAAGGAGACGTGGAAAAGAGTGAAAGCAGTTGGTATTGTCGTTGAATATAATCCTTTTCATAATGGACATTTCTTTCAAGCTGAACAAGCTCGAAAGTTGACAGGGGCAGACGTAGTAATCGCTGTAATGAGCGGGACATTTTTACAACGTGGAGAACCTGCCATTGTTTCAAAGTGGTATCGAGCTCAAATGGCTCTAACCTCCGGAGTTGATTTAGTTATTGAGCTCCCATATATGTATTCTACCCAAAAAGCCGAATTATTTGCTAATGGTGCCATTTCATTATTAGCTGAAATGGGCGTAGAATTTATTAATTTCGGTAGTGAGTCAGGAGACATTGAGGACTTTGAAAAACTACATACGTTTATGAAATCTCATCAAACAACCTTTAATCAACTTGTAAAAGCAAAAATGAAGCTTGGGTTAAGTTATCCTCGAGCCACTTCGGAGGCATTCTGTCAATTAGATCCTGACTCATCGATTCTAACTTTAACCGAACCTAATAATATTCTTGGTTTCCATTATGTAAAAGCAATCTCAGAGCAAGGACACAAAATAAAGGCAACTACTACGATACGGAAGCAAGCACATTACCATGACAGAGATATTACCCAAGAGAGGATTGCAAGTGCTACAAGTATTCGCCAAGCCATTGCAAATGGGCAATCAAGTGAGGTCAAACATGTCATGCCAGAAACGTCCTATCGCCTTATAAATGACTATAAGGAAACGTTTTCCCTTCTTCACACATGGGAACACTATTATAACTTATTGCAGTATAAGATTCTCTCTACCCCACTTAACCAACTAGAACTAATCTACGAATGTGAGGAGGGACTAGAATATAGGATGAAACAAGCCAGTAAGCTATCAAGTTCCTTTGCTGAATGGATGGAACACATGAAAACGAAACGATACACCTGGACAAGATTACAACGCCTTGCTACACATGTGTTAACGAATACGACAAAAGCAGAAATGAAGGAAGTGCTCTCTTTAAAGCCGCAATACATCCGCTTATTGGGCATGAATCAAATTGGACAAACCTATTTAAACCAAACGAAAAAACAACGTGCTCTTCCTCTTATTACAAAGCCTGCCAAATTGGAAGGAACCGTAGCTGATATTGAAGTAAGGGTTACAAATGTTTATCTTGCTCCGCTTAATACAGATCGAAGGACGAAACAAATAAGAGAAGAAATGACCAGACCTCCGATTGTAATTCAATAAAGCAATGAGCTAATATGTCGCAATCCTTTAAGGCTGTCATGAGTGGGGTTCACAGGTGCAAACTTGCTTTGCGCCGACAGCCGACTTTAGGAGGCACATGTTTCTCATAACAGCCGAGCGACGAGTGTGCCATTTCCAACTTGGGACACTCCTCAATTTAATTACGATTTTCCCGGAAGTGACTGTAAGAAGGTAAGTGCTTCATCGAATGTATCGATAGCAATGATTTGCATATCTGTTCCGATATCTTCTGCTGCTTCCTTTGCCTCTACAAAGTTCGAATTACTTGCACCACCTTCATTCGGTGCAAAGAAATAATCTGCCCCAGCTTTATCAGCAGCAACCACTTTTTGACCAGCCCCTCCGATTCGACCTACAATTCCTTCTTCATTTATCGTGCCGGTTCCTGCTACATCATAGCCTTTTGTAATATCCCCTTCAACTAACTGATTATAAATTTCTAATGAAAACATTAAACCTGCTGATGGTCCCCCAATCTGGCTCGTATCAATCGTCACCTCTGGGTCAAATGTTACCTCCCTATCAGTAACTGGAGCTGAAATCCCAATACCAACTCTTCCAGCAGGTGCATTCATATCTTCAGGAAAAGGGGAAAAACCAACTTCTATAACCGCTTCTTGTCCTTCACGTAATACTGTTAAATCAACTGTATTCGTTTCATTCATTCCTTGCAGTTGATCAATTAATTGTTCTGACGTAATAACTGGTTCCCCGTCTACAGCGATGATATGATCCCCTATTTGCAAGACATCATAAGCTGGCATTCCTTCAATCAGTGATGTAACTAATACTCCTTTATGTTCATACTCTACTTGCATCCCAGCTGCCTCATAGGCAACAATTTTTGCAATTTCTTGTGATCCCGTCATCGCCATTAATTGACGATGCTGATATTCTTCATCCGTTTCCCCTTCAAACCGAAGCTGTTCCTCCGGATAAATCATACGATAAGGGCTTAAATGGGCCCATCCATAAAAGAAAAGGTTTGCTTTCCCCATTTGGACTGTCGTTAGCATAAAAGAACCTTCTTCTTCTGTAAATCCTTCATCTACAGAAATGACTTCATCTAACACTTTTGCTCCACCGGGTTGTGAATAGTAATAGGGCAACTGATAGAATTGTAGAAAAAGCAATAAAGCGATGAGGAAAATCCACCTTTTTTTAATCATTGACCCTTTCATCTTCGTTCTCCTTCCATTGTTCAATGCACCTTTTTATTTCAGCTAATTTATCTCTTGTTGCTTCTTCCCCTCGCTCGATTAATGCTTCCACTTCAGAAAAATCTAGAGAACTAGAATGCTTTACAATTGGCCGAATCATGACTGAACTATCAAATTCCTGTACACGAATCATTTCACGAGCCATGATGTCCATACTTTGCATAATTACATCGTATACGGTATGCAACTCAGGCTCTGTTCGAAAATAAGAAACATCAACTGCTATTGTAACATCAGCTCCCATTTCTTTCACTACTGAAACAGGGACACGATCAATTACTCCTCCATCTACTAATAAGCGATCATCTATTTTCTCTGGAACAAATATTCCAGGTATTGAGATACTTGCCCTTACAGCTGCTGCTACATCTCCCTTTTTAAGTACAACTCTTTCCCCATTTTTTATATCCGTAGCAACAACAGCTACAGGAGGATTTAGCTCTTCTAATTTCTTACTTTTTGCCAACATTCGAATAACTTCTTTTGCTTTTATGCCCGCTACAAACCCAAGCTTAGGTACAACAAAATCAATAAAATATTTCCTTCGAAATAATGTCGCAAATTGTTCAAGGTTGGCTGGTGACTGACCGACTCCATACAAGCTCCCTACGAGCGCTCCCATACTGCTACCAGCGATAAAATCAATAGGAATATTTTCTTTTTCTAATACTTTCAGTACACCAATATGGGCAAACCCCCGAGCCCCGCCAGAACCAAGTGCAAGACCGATTTTTGGTCGTTGTTTCCCCATCCTATCCTCTCCTTACTTTTTATCTGACTCAATCTAAATCATATGGTCTATTACGAGCTTGTATACGTATAGTTATATTATGGACAGGTTGGTTTGGATGTTACATAAAAGGAGGCAGCTATACAATGCAATTATCAATGATAAAAACACTCACACTCGCTCTAATGAGCATTTTATTAGCAGCCTCGCTAATGATATTTCCTCAAGAAGCACTAGAAGGATCCATTCGAGGTCTACAAATTTGGTGGGACGTTGTCTTCCCTTCTCTTTTGCCCTTTTTCATTGTTTCTGAACTTTTAATTGGATTTGGAGTTGTAACATTCATTGGGGTGTTGCTTGAACCTCTAATGCGTCCACTATTTAGAGTTCCAGGAGTTGGCGGATTTGTATGGGCAATGGGACTTGCATCCGGAAACCCAGCAGGTGCGAAAATAACGGCGAGGCTTCGTCAAGAAAAAAAATTGTCAAGGATTGAAGCAGAACGTCTTGTCTGTTTCACAAGTTCGGCAAATCCACTCTTTATTTTTGGAGCTATTGCTGTCGGCTTTTTTCACAATGCTGCACTTGGTATTGTGCTTGCCCTTGCTCATTATTTAGGAAATATCTTTGTTGGATTAATTATGCGTTTTCACGGTCGTGAAGAAGAGGCTGCTAGCCCACCTCAAAAACCGAAAGTAAGCGGATTAATAACTGCATTTAAGATGCTCCATGAAGAACGTATCAAAGACGGTCGTCCATTTGGCAAATTACTTGGAGATGCCGTACAATCATCAGTTAGAACGCTGCTTATGATCGGTGGTTTTATTATTTTATTTTCAGTTTTAAATAATATTTTAAGCCTTGTTGGAGTTGTTGCTTTACTCGGATCATTCTTTTCTGTAGTTTTAACATTCTTTCATTTACCTAGTGACTTGAACTCCTCCATAATCTCGGGTCTTTTCGAAATGACTCTTGGAGCACAGATGGCAAGTGAAACGACATCTGTTGGGTTGCTAGAACAAGTAATTGTCTCAAGTTTCATCCTGGCATTTAGCGGCTTTTCCATACAAGCACAAGTAGCAAGTATACTTGCTGAAACAGACATTCGCTTTAAACCATTTTTTATATCTAGGTTGATACATGGGTTCTTCGCAGCATTCCTTGTCTTTTTCTTTTGGCACCCATTCTACATTAATCAAAAAACAACAGGAGACCAGTGGCAAGCCATCCCTGTATTCTTACGGGAACAATCGAGTTCTTGGTTCCACTCAACTTGGAAAATCGTCACAGAGTACGGTCCTTTATTTACACTAATTATGCTTATACTGTTTATTTTACTAACTGCTAAAAAAGCTTTATCTAATGCAGAATAATTTAAACAAAAACAAGCCACTTTACATTTCATTAGTTAGTCAAAGGGTGATGCAAAAGATAAACCTTTTTCCATCACCCTTCTCTCTACTTAAATTTCTTTTTTAGTGCTTCTGCTACAACATCTGGAACAATATCCGAAACATCTGCATTGTATTTTGCTACTTCTTTAACAATGCTTGAGCTTAAGTAAGAATAATGATTGTTCGTCATCATGAAAAACGTTTCAACATCAGGACCTAACTTCTTATTTATGGATGCTGCTTGCATCTCATACTCAAAATCAGATACAGCACGCAATCCGCGAATAATAGTATTTGCCTTTTTTTCTTTCACATACTCAATTAATAAACCATTAAATGAATCAACCTCAACGTTATTAAGGTTCTTGGTTGCTTCGTAAAGCAATGAGACACGTTCCTCTACCGTAAACATAGGCTGTTTATTTCGATTGTGAAGAACCGCTACGATTACTTTATCAAAAACTGAAGCCCCCCGCGTAATAATATCAAGATGACCTAATGTCACCGGGTCAAAACTACCTGGGCAAACCGCAACACTTGTCATGTCGCCACCTCTTCCTTTTCATTCGTAAATATAGAAATAGTTGTATCGCCATACGTTTCTGATCGGCTTTTTCTCCCAGAGCATATTATTTCTGGTACTTCAACTGTAGTAGCATGCTCACAAACAATAACGCCACTTTGCTCAAGTAGCTGATAGTCAAGTATAATACTTATTTCATTTACTAGGTTCTGTTTTGCGTACGGCGGGTCTAAAAAGATTATCGAAAAGGCCATTTCTCTTTTGATTAAAGCTTTAAGCGCTCGACTTGCATCATTTCTATATACTTCTGAGCGCTCCTCAAATTGACATTGTTGCAAATTATACTTAATTGTATCAATTGCTTTTTTATTTTGATCAACAAAAATCGTCTTATCTACGCCACGACTAATCGCTTCAATCCCTAATCCTCCGCTGCCGGCATATAAATCAAGCACTAGTCCCCCAGAGAAGTATGGACCTATCATATTAAAAATTGATTCTTTCACTTTGTCTGTTGTTGGTCTAGTTGACGAACCTGGAACCGCTTTTAACGGTAGTCCTCTCTTTTCTCCTGATATAACTCTCAAATAACTCATCCTCTTCTATCTTGTTACCTTAATTATTTCAAAAGTATCATACGATCATCATTTAGACAAATAAATCAGAAGAAAAATCTAGACAAAATATGTGAAATTTTTCTATTCCTGCACGTATGGAAAATTGAAACTCGGGTCATACTTCAAATAGTAGCACTTATTGTGTTGCTACAACCGCGGAGAAGGCTTACGTTTCCCCATAAGTTCTTCCTCCGGTTTCTCCTCTCCCATAGCCTCATGGCATACATAAGTATGTGTATGGGCACCTCGCAAGGATTCCTTGCGAGGATTTTTTTTGCTCGACATGTTCCGTGAATCATGCTACATTTTCATTCATACATACTTAAGAAAGAGGTCATTAATCATGATTCAACGATTTATTCTGTTAGGAGAAGGGTACAATGATTTATATGAATTGTTAGAACTCGCAAGGTCGAACCGATCTAGAATTCATATGCTTTTACGTCTCGATACAGTATATGAGAAAAAAGAGAAAAGCTCGCTCGTTCTCATCTTAAAACCTGCTTCTCCCGGTAAGATGATGCCCTTGTATTTATGCTTAGAAGGAATTCATAATCCCGAAATCCAATCATCTAAACGCTATCGATTATTCGAGCAATTATCTCAAGAATTAGATAGGTCTATTTATAGATTAAAAGTGAAATCTTCTCATGAATTTGAGGATGTGGAGCTATATTATCAATACCTTATTGGAGTTCTTCGAATGAACCGATATATTCCCCCGCTTAACTAAAGAAATTATTATACGTAGCCATAGTAAGAACTCTTGTTCATGACAACCCGTTATACGGAATCCTCTTATTCCATTAAACGGGTCTTTCTTTCTAGATTAAGGATGTGATGGTGCATTATCTGCTTCTTTTCTTAATTTCTCTTTATAGAAAACTTTATTGGCATTGGGCAATACTTTTATTTTCACAATCATAACATTAATAAGTAGAACAAGTGCGCAAACAAAAAATAATCCTCTAATCCCTACTGCTGTTACAACGAGACCACCTAGTATTGGTCCTAGCATCGTTCCAAGATACATAGCACTATTTGAAAAACCATAAGTCCTGCTTTCCATACCCTCTGGTGCATGTAGACGAATTAGTGTATTTACAGCAGGTAATAACCCACCTAAACATAAACCAATAAGAAAACGTAAGCATATTAATTGCCAAATATCAGTTACAAATGCTTGCGGAATTGAAAATAATGCTACTCCAAGCATGGAATAGATTAAAACATGTTGCGCACCTTTCTTATCACTTAATTTTCCTAATTGCGGTGAAGTTAGCATATTGGCAAAACCCATCACCGAAATAGCTAGACCTGCATAGAAAGCAACCGTTTCAGGAGACGTTAACTCTTCTACAAACAATGATAATAGAGGGTTAACTCCCATGACAGCAAATTGTATTAAGAAAATTACAACATAAAGTGATAGAACTGGCTTCTTTTTTGTGATGAACTTGAATTCAGCAATTGTACTTGATTTCTTTTGTGTCTTAACTGGAGAGAATTTCTCTTGGACAAAGAAGAGGACAACAAATGTAGCGAGTAGAATACACAATCCAGTTATAAAAAAAACGACACGAAATCCAAAAGCTTGGGCTAATACACCCCCAATTAGCGGACCGCAAATAACCCCAGAAACTGATCCTGATTGTAAAAGACCTAATGCATACCCCACGCGATCTTTAGGCGTATTTGCCGACACAAGTCCGATTGATGCTGGAATAAATCCAGAAACTACACCATTTAATAGCCGTAGAAGAAGTAAGGTAACTGGACCCGTTGCAAAACCTGTTAAACTTACAAACAATGCCATCCCGAATCCCGACCGTAAAATCATCATTTTACGGCCATACTTATCCCCCATCCTCCCCCAAAAAGGAGAAAACAAAAAGGCCGTTAAGAAGTTTGCACAAAAAATAACTCCTGCCCAAATACTTAAAGTGTCTTTAGTTCGTAACGCCTAACTCTTGCAAATAAAGGGGGAGAAAAGGAATAATCATTGTCATAGCACTAATCACAATAAACTGACTAATCACTAAAATCCATAAATTCCGTTTCCAACTTACCATAGCTACACTTCCTTTTTATCCTTCCTCTATTATAAATTTCGATTACCAAAACAATCAACTTCCATTATGCATCTTATGTACGCCTATGACTTTACTTTCTAAATAAAAGATCTCTCTATCTCCCGTTTTTATCCAATTATGTGAAAATAAAAAACGACTCCGTATAAGCCGCATACAGCTCCTATACAGAATCGCTTTAAATTCCCATTTTATAATCATATTCTTTTGCTTTATCCGGTTTTGCGTTTTGAAATTCCGTCTCGATAAAAGGACGCATCGAAGGTTTCACATCACGTACAAAGGGGAATGCTTGTAATTTCTTGATTGTCTCATCAACTTTTTCTTGATCACAATAAAAAACAACATATTTCATTTTTTTTGAAACATAATGGACATTACCAAACCGTCGAAGTTGTCTAGCAAATTTAAGTGACGTTAGCCAAACTGCCACTCCTTGCCGCTTTGAACCTAGCATAAATTTGTTCTCCTCCTAAAGAGTATACTTTAAATTAGTCTAGCATGTTCGTAACGTTCCAGCAATAGATGTAGTTGTCAAAATTAAACATGAAGATTATCTTAGTACTAACAAACTTTCATTTTTGAGGGGGGATGAAAATGAATCTCGAATTAATATGGACTTCATTTATAAAAAAGTTACAACAAGACGAATGCATTAAATCAATTCAGAGAAAGAAGTTTGGCGGTCTCCCATTTATTTATATTGACTTAAAAAAAACAATCAGTAAACCTCAGTTAGATAACCTGCTCACACGCTCCTCTAAAGAAGCAATGCAAGGAAAACGTCTCACTTGTGACATCTCTTTTGTTCGGATGCAACACAAAGCATTTGTTTACCACATTCGCTTTAAAGTGCCTCAAGAAAAACTTTTCTGTTGTGGAAACGGATGTACGGATTGTGTACGTTTCAAATAAGAAAAGCCGCGCATGCAATCTTTTCTTCTCTCTAAAACGAGGGGGAAGCTGACGCTTCCCCCTCTCGTTTTTAACTGCAGCCACAACCACCGCCTGTACTACATCCACCACTACATGACATATTGTCAAAAAATGGATTACCAGTTGGGACCTTTATCGTATGTGAAACAGCTCTAGCAACAATCTCGCTAATTTCATTCAAAAGAGATTCTAGCTCACGTTCTGCCTTCTTGAAAACAGTAACGGTTTCAGATAAATCAACCTCACGTTTCACTTGCCTAATATCTTTTGAAACTTTATCGTAATCTGGGTGGTATTTCCCAAAACGTTGTACTTCTTCATATTGTTCCTTTAGTTGATTAAACTTGTGAATTCTCTCTTGCGCATTAGAGTCTGCTTGCAGCTCTTTCTTTGCTATCATATATTGCTGATATACATCAGACTTTATAATTGCTTGACCAAGTTCACTAGCTTCGTCAATCAACTCGTATGTTGAAATAGTTGCGAGCATACTCACACCTCCTAGCAATCATTATAACATGTCTTTATCAATTAAGATAATCGTGTGCTATTGATCGTAATAGAAGAAGGATTCTGAACTTGTATACTATTTATTTGAGATAATTCTTCGTATAACTTTAATAGAGCTTTATCTTTTTGTTTTGCTTCGATCATAACATCCACTTGATCAACCGTACCTGATATTAATTGCAAAAAATCATAGAACCTTTGAACATCGATAAAATCATGATGCTTTCTATCAGCTTTTCCATCTTTCGGACTTGAAATATGGATTTTAATTGGCAAAGGACTATGTTTCCACGTCTGCACGACTCGCTCCCACAATGCAAGAAGATCTGTTGACTCATGTAACACATCAAAATGGTGGAGATCAAGGATAACAGGTATATGTAACTTTTCTCCTATGTATAATACATCTTCAAGAGGATAATTCACATCATCATTTTCTAACATAATCATCTCCTGAATGACTCTTGGAATCTTTGCAAAGTTTTCAATGAATTGTTCTAACCCCTCTTCTCTTCCAGCTTTCTTACCACCAATATGTAAAACACAACGATGAAAATGAGAGAACCCCATTCCCTTTATTAATTTATAATGCATAATAAGTGTACGTAATGATTGTTGTAATATTTCTTTAGAATTATTATTTAGCACGACAAAATGATCAGGATGAAAATCGACTCTCATGTTTTCTTGCTGTATAAATTCACCTATCTCTTTTAATAATGGTGCTAATGCTTTTTCATATCTCCATCCTTCGGTTAACGGATGATTTGCAAGTGGAACGAGACGAGATGATAAACGAAAAAAAGAAATTTCGTGAGCTTTATTGTGCTTTAACAATCGAAAGCAATTGTTTAAATTGGATGCAGCAATCCGTTCTAACCTTCGAATCCCAGCTTCATGGTCTGAAATTTTCTCAAATTGCCTCACCGTCATTGTTTGAGAAGGAGAAGCATTTGAGAGCATCACACTCATTGCTACATACCCTAGACGAACCTTATAAGTTTTATCCATGATTGACTTCCCCCCTGACTTTGTCTATAATTCATTCGTCTTGTTTAATTGTATAAAGAAGGTGAGTCGAATAAATGAAGATTGTAACATTTAACCCATTTCGAACAATTGGTATGCCTGGCATCCAGTATGTGAAGCCTGAGCATATGTTCGACGAACGTGAAAAAATTGCTGATGCAGACGTATGTCTGTTTCCTGAGAACTGGCAAGTAAATGCACTTGTGTACGGTATGAAAAAAGCCATTTTTCCAAGTATTCAATCCATTCAAATGGGCTTTAATAAAATTGAAGTAACCCGTGCTCTATGGAGTGTATGCCCTGACCATGTTCCGCGAACGGTGATTTTAGGTCGTAATCACGATAATATTAATCGGGTTTTCGCAGAATTCCCTTTTCCTTTTGTCGCAAAAGAAATCCGTAATTCAATGGGCAAAGGTGTATTTTTAATTGAGAATCATAAGCAATTTAATGAATATGCCGAAAACAATCCATATTTCTACGTACAGGAGTACTTACCAATTGACCGAGACTTACGTGTTTGCTTTGTAGGAGATGATGTCGTATTAGCTTATTGGCGAATCAATGATCGTAATACTTTCCGAAACAATGTAGCGCAAGGTGGCCGCATTTCTTTTGAGGATATTCCTGAAGAAGCACTTGACCTTGTTCGAACAACGGCTAGAAATTTAGGTGTCAACCATGCTGGTTTTGATGTCATTTCCGTTGGTGGAAAATATTATTTCCTTGAATTTAATACTCTTTTTGGTAATCAAGGTTTTCAACAATTAGGAGTATCGATTGAACAAACAATCTATAATTATCTACAAAAAACAGTTAATCCATCGTAACTACAAATGTCTCTTCAAGTTCATAAGGCGAACGGTCATTTTTAACAACAACGACTCGTATTTCATATTCACCTGAAGGAATGTCCTCAATGAGAAAGGCTGATTCATAAATAGTATCAACATGCTCATCGTTAATATAAAGCCGGATATGCCCTTCTCCATCTTGATGAAGGGCCCCGGCTTTTTCTTCATTAAACGAAAAGTGATTAACAAAACACTCTACAAACAAATCATTTTGCCTAACTTCATGATAGACTTGTAATTCTCTTTTTCCACCTATTTGTACTCGAATAACGCCCGTATTTTGCAAAGGAACGATATGTAAACCTTTAAGGTCGTTTTTTTCAGCGATGGCTGCATTTGCGCTCACAATTGGTGAGAAGATTGAGATTAGAAAAAGAACACACAAAAAAATAGTTGCAGATTTCAACATTTTCCTTCTCCTCCTATATTTTGTCACCTTTATCCTCTCACTTTCTTAGACCTTCTATTCGTTCGCTTCTAGCCATAAAAAAATAGACCTGTCATCTATTGGACAGGCCCTTGTGAATCACCAGCAGTTGATTGACCCATTTTTAACATTTCCATCATCATCATAACAAGTCCAAGAGAATTTTGAACCCTTTCTACCCGTTGAGGGAGTGTACGTCCGTAAAACTGATTTGCCTCCTTTTCTAGGGCTGGAATTTGACTCGGATCTCTTGATAATTTACGATACCAATTAGGATGCTGCCTTATATATTGGCGTAGTTCAGGGCGCTCATAGAGCATTTGTTGAACTTCAGCTCTCACACTAATCTCCTCCTATACCAATCATTTAGTCACGCCGGAATGAAAATGGATGGTCATGTTGCCTTTGATTTGGCGGATTAGAAGGCTTCTGAAATGATTGAATGACATTTTGAACATTAGACAGTACCGAACTAAATTGCGTAAGGTGGTGCTGAAGGTCATCGACATTCATGCGTTTGATAAGTCCCATAATCTGTCCAAGGGTATCACTTGCACTTTTTGATGACTTTTCATTCTCTAGATTTTCTTCAGTTTCTGCCTTCGCAACATTATCAGGAGTCGTGTTTCCATAATTTCCCCATTGCTCATGTTCACTTCCTAATACGCTCCATTCTTCAAAAAGCTCTTGAAGCGTTTTTCTTTTTTCTTTTACTTCCTGCAGTAAGTGTGGGTGAGACTTCATGAATTGTTTAAATTCTTCAACAGAAGGATGCAAACCCTGTCTAGATCCCATCTCCTTCGTCCTCCTTTGTCTATTCTTTATAATAGTTTACACAGGTGCCCAGTCCAATGTTCGCGAAAATCAAGAAGCTAAACTATTTGTTGTTTGCTACAATATGGGAAACCCCAAAAAAAATGAGTCATTACCTCTTTAAAAGTATAAAAGGAGCACGTTCTCTTCCCATAGCATTTACAGTTGCTAAGGTGTCAAGAAATTCTGGGTATAGTGCTCTCTAAATACCCCTACGCCCAAGTGCGTAAATTCTTCGTGCAGCAGGTTTAAACGATGCCCTTCACTATTTAACCATCCTTCTACTGAAGCCAAACCATCAACATATTTAGCCGCAATATTTTCCCCGGCTAACATAAAGGGAATACCTCCGCGGTCAAACCTATCCGATACTTCACCGTAGTTAGGTGATGTGTGTGAGAAATACTCATTCTCACTCATATCTTTACTGTGTAAATAAGCAACTCTAGACACACCTTCTTCCCATTCAAATGGCTCCAAGCCATGTCTTGACCGAATAATATTCGTAAAGTCAAAAATTTGTTTTGCATTTCCTTCTTCAATCCGATCCCACTGATCCTTTGAATAAGTTGGGCGTTCTGGAGGCGTTCCTCGGTAGGATACAGAATAAGGTCTCTGTCTTATGAGAACATCCTTTTCTAGAATACGCATACTCGATAATTCATCTGTATACGTGTCAAAATAAAATTGAACCCATACATCTTCAACCTGACCAAGTGGCCTCATCTTTAAATCTTCATTTGTTAATTCAAATTGATACATTCCTCCATCACTCGACGTTACATCTACTTTTTCTTTAAATTCTAATAACTCATTTATTTCATGATACGTCTGCCCTAAAGAAAGTGATTCTCCTCGTATGTTACCTGTTAGAAAGACTGTAACAACCTCCCCCTTTTCTATCCCTATTTGCATATAGGAATTATTGGATGATGGATAAATCCACCAGTCATACCCGTATGCCGATAAGTCGATGCGCGTCGGTTCACCAAATTCATTTTTTATCTCTTCATCTGTCAAACCTATAAAACGCTCATGGTCTGCAAAAGATATTGAATATTCTTCCTCTGTTTCTGTTACGATTGAGGAAACTTCCTCAGCAGCTAACGTCTCTTCCTCATAAGTCTCTGTCTGTTGAAACCACTCTGAAATTTGATCCTCATAAACTTTCTCAAAAAGGACGATGGAAACAAAAAGCAAAATAGTTCCTGCTATCATGTATTTTTTCTTCATATATTCCCCTCTCTCTCAAATCAAAAAAGATCTTGTATTCAATTGTTAACAACAAATGTAATAGTCACACACTCTTTAATATCCTTTACAAAAAATTCGCAATGGACCTTGTCATATCCTTTCACTAACTATGTAAGGTTGTGTCGCTTCCAACACCAATACTGTCGAAGAAATTTTATCCATAAAACATTCATGATTAATTGATTGCAACTGAAGAGTTTTCATACTATCATAAGTAGAGTACATATTTGATGAATTGGAGGCGCATTCGTAGTGAAATTTGAACATATTGAACTTGCAGACAAAGAATTAAAATTTGAAACACTTCGTTACGCTGCAGAATCAATTGGCTTTATTCATGCTGGGCAATGGGATTATCAACGAGTAACATTTGATTACAAAATTGTAAATCAAGGAGATATCTACTACCTTCGTGTTCCTGCATATGCAGTAAAAGGAGATATTCCTAAAGACGACACAATTGTTAAGCTTATGACACCAATGCTTGGCAAACACTATTATCCTCATGGTGTTGAATATGAAGGAGAAACATTCCCACAGCCAATTATTGATAAGTGTAATAAAAAACTTGAGTTACTATTAAAAAACATCGATGCAAACTAAAAATAAGACAACGAGGCACTCCCTCGTTGTCTTATTTTCTTTCTTTTATCGTTACGATCCGAAAAGAGTCATCTCCGCCACGAACGAGTTCAAAGCGTAATTCCCTAGAAATCTCCTTCTCTTCACCATGCTCGTACAATGTCACCACTTCGTCAACATCAGCATGAATTTCGCCAATTTCATCTTCATAAACTGCTTGTACATCAAAATGATCCAACTCTTTTGTTGAGCGCTCTCCGTGTAAATCACTCGTATATCGCCTTAAGGAGTGATAGAAACTATTATTTGTAATTAAATAAGGCTCTAACTTGTTGAAATCACCAGTATTAACTGACTCAATCATATTCTCCTTGTATGAGCGTAAAAAATCAGCAATCTCATCGGCTTGTTCACCTTCAAGTAACGTTAATTCTTCAGGCTCTGAACCACATGCTGTTAAGGTTATTAACAACATGATATAGATACATAACTTTTGCATTCAAACTCTCCTTGTTTCCCTATTTTTTATCTTCGAATGATTATAACATAGAATATGAAGCAAGCAGTAGCGATTAAAAATGACGACTTTAGGAAATTAAGTCATTAACCTGTTCATCTGTTTAGGTTCGTAATATAATAAAGATAGCATTACGAGAGAGGAGTCTCACATTGGCAGCACTTATGACAAAAAAGACGTTAATAATCATAATAACCATTCTTGCCGTTTTACTTGTAGCTTATTTTATCTTACCTGTATCAATCCCACTTATTGCGGCTTTTGTAACAGCACTTATTTTGACACCTGCTGTCACTGCGTTACATAAACGAGCAAAAATAAAGAGAAATATAGCTGTAATGATTGTGTTTACTTTATTTGTTTTCTTTATTGGACTAGCTGGCTACTATATTACAACCCAAGCAGTCACTCAAGGGACACAAATTGTAGAAAACTTCCCGCAATACATTAATGATCTTAATCGCGCTTGGCTTAATTTTCAGCGAGGACTAGAAGAGGAATATGAAAATCTCCCACCAGATCTCGTTCATGAAATTAATGTTCAAGTAACCCATACATTAAATTCAATCCGAACAACAATTGGTGAACGAAATCTTATTAATGACTTAGCTTCGATTATAACGAGCATTCCAGGCTATTTAGTTACATTTATTGTTTATTTAATTGCTTTATTCTTGTTTATGCTTGAACTACCTTCACTGAAAGATAAGGCTTTTACTTATTTATCAGACCGTACTAAAGATAAAGTGAATTTTATGACCTCAAGGTTAACATTTGTAATTTGGGGATTTTTCAAAGCACAATTTTTAGTGAGTATTATCATTTTTATTGTTTCTTTAATAGGACTGCTACTAATCGTGCCAGAATACGCGTTGCTAATGGCTTTTATCATTTGGTTAATAGACTTTATTCCCTTAATCGGATCCATTGCCATTTTAGCTCCATGGGCCATTTTTCAATTTATTGCAGGCAATACTACTATAGGAACTCAGCTGTTAATCTTAGCCGCTGTATTACTCATTATCCGCCGAACTGTCGAACCAAAAGTAATGGGCCAACAAATAGGCTTGTCACCTCTAGCTACATTAATTGCGATGTATTTAGGTCTTATGTTATTTGGCGTTATGGGGTTTGTTATTGGACCACTTCTTGTTATCGCCTTTACTTCAGCAAAAGAAGCTGGAATTATTAAATTAAATATTAAGATCTAACATTAGAAAAAGACGGAAAAAAACTTGGTCACCATCGTGACCAAGTTTTTTTAATAATATGGTGAAATCATAATATAAACGAGAACACCAGTTAAGCTTACATATAACCATAAAGGCATTGTCCACCTAGCAATCTTACGGTGTCGCTCATTTTCCATATTCCACGCACGAGCAACAGATGTTAGAGCAAGTGGGACAATCACTGCAGCTAAAATAATATGCGTAATTAATATAAAATAATAGATTCCAGCCATGACCCCAGTCCCTCCATATGGAGTAGAAGCGGATAAGAAGTGATGGGCTACATATGTGACAAGAAAAAGAGTTGTTGTTATAAAAGCTGCATAAATAAAACGACGATGGATAACTACATTTTTCTTCATAATCGCAATTAATGCCGCAAGCAAAAATAAGAATGTAAAGCTATTCAAAATGGCATTCATCAATGGAAGAATCTTCACATCAAATGCATTGAAATTTTCAACTCCAGGTAAACCTGCAAGTAGTACTACTAACCCATTAATTAAAATCGTAATGATGATAATAGCAGGTTTATAATTACGTTTACGATGAGTTTGACCTATAACCCCTTGATTATGTTGATCGTTCATTTAATCACGCCTTCTTCTAGTTTTCATACGTGTTCATTATACAACAAAAAATCGACCCTATACCATGATCTCTCTTTACAATATCATGAACAAAACAAGTTAGAACCCATAATAAAGATAAGGCACTGCGAAGGTGAAACACCAATTTTCAGTGCCCTCATAACTAGCCCCTTACCTAAAAAAGAGGTGATTCTATCACTAGAATCACCTCTTACTTTCATTTAGTATTTTGTAATACCAATTAGCAACATTAATGCTGCAATCGTTGGAATTGTTACAAAGATTCCAGAAATCATAAACGCAGTTGCCCAACCGTGATCCTTATCTTTCAAGTGCATAAAGAATATCAACTGAAGTGCAAGTTGTACTAATGCTAAAAGTAGAATAAACGGTATCGCAAATGAACGCGGAATTATATCTGCTCCGACAGCTAAAAACGAAATGATTGTTAAGAAAATCATTAACGCAAAAACAACAATCTGTTTACGAATTTCTTTACTCGTTTGACGTTTTTCTTCTTCTGTCATTGCACTTTTCTCAAATGGTGTACTTAAGTTATCTGCCATGTACTAGCCCCCCTTATAATACTCCCATAAGATATACAACCGTGAAGATAAATACCCACACGACATCAATGAAGTGCCAGTATAAACTTGCTAAATAAAACTTAGGAGCATTCGTTAATGTAATACCACTCTTATTGTAGCGAATAAGTAGGACAGTAATCCAGCACAAACCGAATGCAACGTGTGCACCATGCAATCCAACAAGTGAGAAGAAAGATGAAGCAAACGCACTTGTTGTAAAGCCTAAGCCATGATGTACATACTCATAGAATTCATAAATCTCGAAACCTAAGAATGCAAGACCTAGTAAGACGGTAATCCACATCCAAATTTTAAATGTGCCGAATTTATTTTTCTTCATCGCAAACATTGCTAAAACACTCGTTAAACTACTAGTTAAAAGTATCATTGTCATAACAAAGACAAGTGGTAAGTGAAACATTTCTTGTGACGTAGGACCATCGGCAACGCCGTTACGAAGCGCTAAATATGTTCCAAAAAAAGTTGCAAATAAAATCGTTTCGCCGCCAAGGAAGAACCAGAAACCGAGAAACTTGTTTTTACCTTCTAGTGTCGCTCTCTCCGGATGTGAAGGAAGCCCTTTGGAAGTATCTACATGACCCGCCATTTCTTAGTTTCCTCCTTTCTTAAGATCCGCTTTTACTTGCTCAACAGGAACATAATAACCATGATCCTCTTTTACTGAGCGAACAAACATTGCACCAAATGTGATTACTAAACCACCAATGACAACAATCCACGGATTCATAATTGGGTTTTCCATATTCATCATAATGAAACCAAATCCAGCAAAGAACAAACCAATTGAGATAATCAGAGGCAAGATTGAACCATTCGGCATATGAATAGCTTGAACTGGTTCAGCTGGCTTCATTGTTCCATCACCATGAACTTTTTCGTAGAACACAGGATCTAATGAGCGAACTTGCGGTGTTTGTGCAAAGTTATACTCTGGTACTGGGGTAGGCACTGCCCACTCAAGTGTACGAGCATCCCATGGATCGGCAACTGTAACACGCTCACCTTTTAATGCTGAATAGATAACATTAATCACGAGTAGGATCACACCTGCTGACATGAAGAATGTTCCAATTGTACTAATAAAGTTAAATGTATCAAGCCCTTGGTCGCCAAGGTATGTGTAAACACGACGCGGCATTCCCATAAGACCCAATAAGTGTTGAACAAAGAACGTTAAATGGAATCCAATATAGAATACCCAAAAGAAAAGCTTTCCAAGTGTTTCATTTAACATATGTCCAAACATTTTTGGATACCAATAGAAAAGACCAGCAAATAATGCCAATACGATACCACCAACGATAATATAGTGGAAGTGAGCAACAACAAAGTACGTATCATGGTAAAGGTAGTCAACTGGTGCCATAGCAAGCATAACCCCTGTTACCCCACCAAGTACGAAAGTTGGAACGAATGAAGAGGCAAAAAGCATTGCTGTATTAAACGTAATTTTTCCGCCCCACATTGTAAATAGCCAGTTAAAGATTTTAATACCAGTCGGAACAGCAATCGTCATCGTTGCAATCGCAAAGATTGAGTTTGCTACAGGTCCCATACCTACAGTAAACATATGGTGAGCCCAAACCATGAATCCTAAGAAAGCGATAAGTATTGTTGCAAATACCATTGCAGAATAACCGAAAAGACGCTTTCTTGAAAACGCTGGAATAACCTCAGAAATAATACCAAAAGCCGGTAAAACTAGAATATATACTTCTGGGTGACCGAAAATCCAGAAAATATGTTGCCATAAAACAACATTACCACCCATATTCGGAATAAAGAACTGTGCATCAAATATACGATCTAACATTAATAGTGCAAGACCAGCAGCAAGTGGTGTAAAAGCAAATAAAATTAATGTCGATGAAATGAATGATGACCAAACAAATAATGGTAGGCGCATCATCGTCATTCCAGGTGCACGCATATTAATAATTGTTACTAGGAAGTTAATTGCAGAAACTAATGTTCCAATCCCTGAAACCTGTAAACCTAGTACGTAGAAGTCGAGTCCTACTCCTGCATAATCTCGACTTGAAAGTGGTACATATGCAGTCCAACCTGCATCTGGTCCCCCACCAAAAAACCAACTCATACTAAGTAACAAACCACCTGATAAGAAAATCCAGAATCCAAGTGCGTTTACAAATGGGAATGCAACGTCACGAGCTCCAATTTGTAATGGTATGACATAGTTCATAAATGCAAATAATAACGGTGTGGCAGCTAAGAATAGCATGATCGTACCATGCATCGTGATGAACTCATTAAATGTTTGACCACTTAAGAAATTCATCTCTGGATACATGAGCTGGATACGCATAAATAGCGCCATCACACCAGCTTTTACAAAGAAAAGCGTCCCTGCAATCAAATACATGATTCCAAGCTTTTTATGGTCAACCGTTGTTAACCAATCCCAAATAACGCTTTTTTCCTGTTTTTGTGCAGCCAAAGGGTTTACCTCCTTTTAAATCAATTTTTAATTGTTTTGTACGTCTAGAGAACGAAGGTAAGCAATAAGCGCTTCCATATCTTCATCGCTCATATCTGGAAATGCTGGCATGTTATTGCCTTGTTTTAAAGCCTCAGGATCACGAATCCAAGCTTCTAAGTTTTCATCGTTGTTTTCTAAGTATCCCGCAACAACTTCACGATTTGCAAAGTCTGATAGAGCAGGCCCTGTAGCTGAACCCATGCCGCCTACTGCGTGACAGCCAATACAGCTAGCTTCGAAAACATCTCTTCCTTGTTGAGCTAATGTTTCTGTAGGCTCTTCTACTTCTGCTTGCATTCCTTCAACCCAAGCATCATATTCATCTCGCTCAAGTGCAATAAGTTTAAAGTCCATTAAAGCATGTGAAGGTCCACAAAGCTCAGCACATTTTCCTTTGTAAACACCTGGCTCATCAGCTTCTAGCCACATATGGTTCGTAATACCTGGAACCGTATCAAGCTTACCAGCTAAAGCAGGTACCCAGAATGAATGCAAAACGTCTTGAGCATGTAATTCGAAGATTACTTTTTCTCCTACTGGTATGTATACTTCTTGACCAGCAGTAAAGCCTTCATCTTCATAATCAAATTGCCACCAGAATTGGTGCCCCGTTACTTTAATATAGACTGTATCGTCGCCGATCTCTGGATCAGGCTCTACATCAGCTAACATAAATTGTCCAGTAATTGTTGGAACAGCTAAAATTGTTAACAAGATAATTGGGATAACAGTCCATGTAATTTCTAGTGCCGTATTACCGTGTACTTGCTTTGGAATCTCATCGTCTCCAGGAGCACGACGGTACTTTGCAAGAATAATGAAAAAGATTGCGAATACGACAATCGTCACTAAGGCCATGATGTACAACGATAATAACATGTTGTCAAATAACCATTGTGATTGTGGTCCCTTTGGATCAAGGGCAGTTAAGTTCGTCTCTCCCAAACAACCCGTTAAAACAAACACGAGTAATGAAAGAGGTAGAAAACGCCATGCAGTTTTCCAAAGTTTCATCTGACAATCCAACCTCACTTTCGTTACGTAGTTAAAACTACAATTAAGATATATATCTACAGTCATTATTCATTTTAATATCTTCAAATAGTAATAGAGATATCTGCATTATTAAATATGAACAATAACCATAAGAACAAAGAGAATAGTTAAATAGTTGAGCGAGTATACAAACATCAATCTTGCCCATTTTATATCATCTTTCATTTTAAAACCAGCAAATCCTAACACAATCCATCCTAAACCGAGTATCGTTGCTACAACTGTATACACAATGCCAAATGGATAAAGCATAAGTGAAACTGGTAGTAAAGCAATCACATAAACAACCATTTGTCGTTTTGTCACTTCAAACCCTGCAACAACTGGTAACATAGGAATTCCTGCTGCACGATATTCTTCCACGCGCTTCATTGCAAGAGCTAGGAAATGTGGCGGTTGCCAAAAGAACATAATAAAAAACAAAACCCAAGCAAATGTGTGTAAACTTCCATCAATGGCTGCCCAACCAATTAGCGGCGGTACAGCTCCAGAAAAGCTACCAACAATTGTGTTTAGCGTTGTAGTACGCTTTGTCCACATTGTATATAAAACAACATATATAAATAATCCAATTAACCCGATGACAGCAGCTGTTGCTGTCGTTAGGGCTAAAAAGCCTAAACCGATAGCTGCTTGGATTAATCCAACTAATAATACATGGTTAGCAGAAAAACGCCCTGTAACCGTTGGACGAT
This sequence comes from Halalkalibacter sp. HAAS-P013, assembly GCF_056619925.1. Lineage (NCBI taxonomy): Bacteria > Bacillati > Bacillota > Bacilli > Caryophanales > Bacillaceae > Halalkalibacter > Halalkalibacter sp. HAAS-P013. The sequence goes on along the minus strand of NZ_JBWQTU010000003.1, from coordinate 117,290 downwards.
CCTTCGTTCGTTCCATAATGTGATCGATATCTCGATCAATGTAATTATTTAACGTACAACCACCTGCCATGACAAGCGCTGCACCAATTAGTGCAAAGAACATTGTTGCTAAATGTGATCCTAATCCTACTCCTGTATAAACAGCCGCTAAATATATCCCGGCAAATGTAGTAATCAAATTTGACGTAACAATCCCTTGCTTCGCAAGTACTAGATAGTCCTTCCATGACCTTTGCTGACTAACAGCAACTGATGAATCAGGACTAGGTATAACCTTTGATGAGTCCAGCACAGTATTAGTCTTATTCATCAATTCTTCACCCCCTTTGTAGAGTCAACCAAATCGAGCACTTTCGTAAACAATAAATATAGGAAAAAAATTAATTAGAAGTGCTACAAGTCACATTATATCTTAAAATCTATTTAGTTTCATTAAAATCATGAGTTTCACATTATCTTCACATTTAGCGACGTCCATAAAAAATTCACTCTAGTAAAATTGACTTTTTTCTCGTTTGTTTTTAAGATCAATGAGGGAGCTTTAAAGTTTTCCCTTGCTAACTCTAGCATATATCTTAACAATTTTATAGAAGGAAAGGTGAATTGAATGCATAAAAGATTAAAAATCTACGGCATTCTGACCTCAATAGGCCTACTCATTGTCCTACTTCAAGGTGCACTTGTTACAAAGACGGGATCGGGAGAAGGATGCGGTGCAACATGGCCTTTATGTTTTGGAGAGGTGATCCCTGTCAATCCTGCTATTGAAACGATCATAGAATATAGTCATAGAATTGTTTCTGGTTTAGTAGGTGCGCTGGTCATTATACTTGCCATCTGGTCGTGGAAGCAGCTAAAGCATGTGAGAGAAACGAAATTTATGGCTATTACTGCCGTCGCTATGATTATTTTTCAAGGTTTACTTGGTGCAGGAGCCGTTGTCTTTGGTCAATCTAAAGCAATATTAGCTCTCCATTTTGGTATTTCAGCAGTATCGCTTGCCTCAGTCGTTCTCTTAACAATTTTAGCTTTTGAAGATGGAAAGCCTAAACAGATAGCCCCTAAAGTAACAAAGGGATATAAAGCATTTTTCTTCTTTGTTATCACATATTGTTACGCCGTTATTTACACTGGTGCATATGTGAAGCACACTGATTCAGCTTTAGCTTGTGCTGGATTCCCTTTATGTAATGGAATGTTATTCCCTGGACTAACCGGACCAATAGGAGTGCAATTTTTGCATAGGGTAGCAGGAATAACGTTGGCGATTTTGTTGCTTATTCTTATGATGTGGACAATTAGCATTTTTCGAAATGAGTTAGTGCTCGTTTGGACAAGCATCATTGCCTTTATTCTTATTATTTTACAAATGATTACTGGAATTTCAGTTGTATTTACTCAGAACGAAATCTTATCAATAGGTCTTCTGCATGCATTAATCATTTCGATCTTATTTTCTAACTTAGCTTATATGGCAATGGTCTTACTCCGTAAACCAACAAAATAAACCTGAAAAAATGACAGCATTTCTGAGGGCACTAAAAAAGGCGGTTTTCCCCTTTTTTAGTGCCCTCTTTCAGTGGCTTCCATTCTCGCTGTCATTTTTTCATTTATTGCCCAGTTTAAATAATTTTATACGTCTTTAAATGACCTTTTTATCAAAAAAAGCTGATCTACCCTTATACGAATGGGTAGACCAACTATTCTTATTATGCTAATTCAATTAATAAATCTCCCGTTAAAATTGGATCTCCATCATTTACATAGACATCCTTAACAACACCATCAAATTGAGCTTGAACTGTTGTTTCCATTTTCATCGCTTCTGTAATCATTAAATGATCACCTTTTTTCACTTTATCTCCTTTTGTAACCAGCGCCTTAACAACCGTTCCAGGCATTGAAGCTCCAATTTGATTTGGGTTATCCTTATCTACTTTTGGTCGTGAAACAGAACTCGTTTGAACATTTACATCTTTTATCATAACTTCACGAGGCTGCCCATTTAGCTCGAAGTAAACTATACGTGTCCCGTCTTCTTTTGGCTTTGAAATGGAAACCAGTTTCACTATTAATGTTTTCCCTTTCTCAATTTCCACTTCAATCTCTTCACCTAAACGCAAGCCGTAGAAGAATGTAGGTGTATCTAGAACAGAAATATCTCCAAACTGTTGACGGAACTGCTCAAATTCCATAAATACTTTCGGATAGATGGCATATGAAAGCAAATCGTGACTTGTTACTTGACGATTCAACTTTTTAAACAGAGATTCTTTCATCTCTTGGAAGTTTACCGGTTCCATTGTTTCACCAGGTCTTCCCTCAATTGGCTTTCTTCCTTTTAAAATGATCTCTTGAAGCTGTTTAGGAAAACCTTGATACGGTTGACCTAATTGACCTTGGAAGAGTTCTACAACTGAATCAGGGAAATCAAGCTTTTCCCCTATCTCATACACATCTTCTTCCGTTAAGTTATTTTGAACCATATAAAGTGCCATATCCCCAACAACCTTAGAAGAAGGTGTTACTTTTACAACATCACCGAACATGTCATTGACCGTTCTGTACATCTTTTTAACTTCATTCCAACGTGCACCAAGCCCAACCGCTTTTGCTTGTTGTTGAAGATTACTATATTGGCCACCTGGCATTTCATGCTCATAAACTTCCGTATGAGGTGCATTCATTCCGCTTTCAAAACCAGCATAGTATTTGCGGGTATAATCCCAAAATTCGGCTAGTTTCTCTAGGGACTTAACATCGACATTTGGCTGACGATCAGAACCGCTTAGCGCATAATATAAACTATTTGCACTAGGCTGTGATGTAAGACCTGCCATTGAACTTACAGCAACATCAACAATGTCAACCCCTGCTTCAATGGCACGTGCATAAGTAAATAGACCATTGCCGCTTGTATCATGAGTATGCAAATGAATTGGAATATCTATTGTACTTTTTAACTCTGTCACAAGCTGATATGCAGCTTCTGGCTTAAGCAATCCTGCCATATCTTTAATGCCAAGAATATGTGCACCAGACTGCTCTAATTCTTTAGCTAAGTTTTTATAATACGTTAAATCATATTTCGATCTAGAAGGATCTAAAATATCGCCAGTATAACACATTGAGGCTTCAGCAATTTTTCCGCTCTTGCGCACGGAATCGATCGCAAGCGTCATCCCTTTTACCCAGTTTAAGCTGTCAAAGATACGGAATACATCTATACCAGCATCTGCTGATTGCTCAACAAACTCCTCAATTACATTATCAGGATAATTGGTATACCCGACAGCATTCGATGCACGAAGTAGCATTTGGAACAAAACATTAGGTGCTTGTTTTCTCAGAGTGATCAAGCGTTCCCACGGATCCTCGTGCAAAAAGCGCATCGTTACATCAAACGTTGCTCCACCCCACATTTCAAGTGAGAATAAATTCGGAAGCATACGTGCAGTTGGCTCAGCAATTTGTTTCAAATCATGAGTACGTACTCTTGTAGCAAGTAATGATTGATGTGCATCGCGGAATGTTGTATCCGTAAGCAATACTTCTTTCTGGTTTTTCACCCAGTTAGCTAAGCCCTCAGGACCTTCTTTATCTAAGATTTGCTTCGTCCCATCTACAATAGGATCTGAATATTTTAGTTTAGGAACTGGCGCTTTATCCAAAACTGGCTTCTTTGTACTTTCAAGACCAGGATATCCATTGACGATCGTCTCACCGATGAACGAGAGCATTTTCGTGCCTCGGTCTTTTCTTTTCGGAAAGACAAAAAGCTCAGGTGTCGTATCTATGAACGATGTGTTGTACTCACCATTTAGAAATTGTGGGTGTTGAACAACATTTTCTAAAAACGCTATATTCGTTTTAATACCACGAATACGAAACTCTCTTAAATTTCGTAACATTTTAGCTGCAGCACTTTCAAATGTAAGAGCCCACGTTGATACTTTGACTAAAAGAGAATCATAATACGGTGTAATAATTGCTCCTTGGAAACCATTTCCTGCATCTAACCTTACCCCAAATCCTCCACCTGAACGGTAAGCATTAATACGTCCTGTGTCCGGCATAAAACCATTGCTTGGGTCTTCTGTAGTCACACGTGATTGAATCGCATATCCACTATAAACAATTTTCTCTTGATCAGGGATACCAAGCTTTGATCCGTGAAGGTGTTCACCATCTGCAATTAATAATTGTGACTGGACGATATCTACGCCTGTAACCATTTCCGTGATTGTGTGTTCTACTTGAACACGAGGATTTACCTCAATAAAATAGAACTCTCCTGAATCCGTTACAAGAAATTCCACTGTTCCTGCGTTCACATAATGAATATTTTCCATAAGTTGAACTGCTGCATCACAAATATCTTTACGAACATCTTCAGGTAAAGAAACGCTAGGGGCGATTTCAACAACCTTTTGATGTCGACGTTGGACTGAGCAGTCTCTTTCGTATAAGTGAACAATGTTTCCATGTTTATCTGCTAGTATTTGGACCTCAATATGTTTAGGGTTTTCAATAAATTTCTCAACATAAACTTCATCATTGCCGAAAGCGGATTTAGCTTCTGACTTTGCGCGATCATAGGACTCTTTTAAATCTTTCTCATTACGCACAATCCGCATCCCACGCCCACCGCCGCCAAGCGATGCTTTAATAATAAATGGAAAACCATGCTGATTAGCAAAAACTTGCACATCCTCTACACTATGTACAGGACCATCACTTCCAGGGATAACAGGAAGGTTGGCTTTTAACGCTTGTTCACGCGCTTGAACTTTATCTCCAAACATCACTAAGTGCTCAAGCTCTGGACCAATAAAGATTATCCCTTCTTCCTTGCACCTTGTTGCAAAATCAATATTTTCAGATAAAAATCCATAACCAGGGTGGATCGCATCAACATCATGTAACTTAGCTACTTCGATAATTCCTTCAATGTCTAAGTAGGCCTCAATTGGCTTCTTTCCTTCACCAACTAAATACGCCTCATCTGCTTTGTAACGATGATAGGCACCCGAGTCCTCTTTTGAGTAAATGGCAACTGTCCGGATATGTAACTCCGTACAAGCTCGAAAAATACGAATCGCTATTTCCCCACGATTAGCGACAAGTACTTTTTTAATGTTTGTTAATCCGTTCATTTTTTCAACCCCTCTTCCTTCTCCTAAATTTGACTTTCCCCATTGCACGATGGTTCTTCTCCCTATCTTCTACAAAATGAGTGAGCCATTGTCATTACTGATCTCCAGCTTTATCCTAGTATAGATAATAGGGGATTCCCTTGGCAATCATTTTTTAAAGCCTCCTCAAGAAATATGAGGGCACAGAAAAAGTGAAAGGCGACCTTTTTCATCCCCCTAGAAAATAAGCGCTTTCTTTTTGGGTAAAAATAAAGATCAAGCTATTATATAATAGCTTGATCTTTATTTTCTCACAGATGCCTCATGTAAGTCATCTAATTTACGCTGTAATTCTCCTAAAATCTGTTTGCCATGTTCCTCATTGACTAGACCCAAACGTACAGCAAAGTCAATTTCCCTTGACAGTCCAAACATTTGTGTATCAAGAACCTCTTCATAGAGAGGACATTGGGGCATCGTTAAATTCTCCAACTGCACTTCAATAAGCTGGCGAATTTTATCCGCATCTGATTTCAGAAGGGCAAATGCTTTTTCTTTATCTCCAGTCACCATTTCTGCTGACATGTTGATCCCCTCCTTTATTGAATTTACCTTGTCTTAATAGTATCTTTTTCAAAAGAAAATTGCAACGATTTTCACAACAAAGGACTGGTTTATAACTTGCTAAAATATACTTAGATGATACTTGGCTGATAGCAATTCTAACAGTTTCATTCCTGCAATACTATTGCCTTTTTCATCTAGCGCCGGACCATACAGGCCGATTCCAATCCCCCCAGGAACCGCACCAACAATTCCCCCAGACACTCCACTTTTTGCTGGAATGCCAACACGTATAGCAAATTCACCCGAAGCATTATACATACCACAAGTAACCATAAAAGTTTTCACTAATCTTGCTATTTCAAATGGTATAATGGAATAATTTTCATCTGGATGTTCCCCTTGATGAGCTAAAGAATAGCCAATCTTTGCTAAATCTTCACAATCAACTTCTATCGCACATTGCTTTGTATAAAAATCGAGTAACACATCTATTTCACCTGATATAACCCCATGTTGCTTCATAAAATATGCTAACGATCTGTTCAAGTCAGCCGTCTCAAATTCTGACTTTGCCACTTCTTGATTATACGTAATTTGACTATTTCCACTTAATTCTCTAACAAATTGTATAAGTCTCTCCAATTTTTCTTCATTAGAGCTACCATTTATTAGAGAACTAACAGCAAGAGCACCTGCATTAATCATTGGATTTAAAGGCTTTGACGGAATGTGCGATTCTAATTTTGCTATTGAATTAAACGGATCTCCTGTCGGTTCCATTCCCACCTTGCTAAACACAACATCCTCTCCATGGTCCATTAATGCTAGTGCTAACGTGAGGACTTTCGAGATACTTTGTAATGTGAAAGGTTTATGATGTTCTCCTTCACTAAAACACGTCTCATTTCCATCAAATATCGCCACACCAACATCGTCACGATTGGCTTTTGATAAAGCTGGAATATAATCAGCTACTTTGCCGCGCTTTGTGTAACTCTTTACTTGTTCAATCATTTCCGTTAGATCCTTCCCATAATGACAAACCACGAAAATCCCACCTCACCTATAAGTATGTACTTCATATCCTTTACCAAAAGTGACAAAAACATTGAAACACTTTATACTTTAAGAGGTTGTTCTAAAGTTAGAGCAATAGAGCAAAGCCGCTCCATTATTATTACGATACATTACTTTTTTTAAAGATGGGGCACTACATAAGAGCTCTAATACAGCTTAAAAGAAATTGTTATAGGAGGGGACAATATGCAAGAGTTTGTTTTTTTTATTGAAGGAGAAGTTGGACACCCATTAACGATCGATCCCACTGTATGGATCTTTGATGAAAGAAAGGTAGATCTCGATACATATTTTGAAGAAATAAAAACAAAAGACGATGAGGAAACGGCATACAAAAAAGCCATTTCGGCTCAATGGGATAAAGAAATTACAGAAGGCTCAGCTCCGCCCCGGCCTAATAGTAATGGAAATGAAATTAGGTACGAAAAGCAAAAGTTAATTAACGGTTCTTTCGGGATGCCTCTCAAACCATTTATTGTTAACGCAGAACCTCTAGAAGGGGTAACCAATGTGGAAATAACGGAAAAAAACGGCACCCAACATGTAGTAACCCTAGCGGATGTCTTATCTGGCATTGTTGGATTCTCCCATAAAGGACAGCCACTGCGCGAAGATGGCCCTATCCATTTTTATTATGGAGATGGTTCAAATCAAACAAGCCAAATTAAAAATGTATGTAAGTTCACTCTCCAGAAGGGGTGACTCCCAAAATCGCACTGCAGCGAACAATTGCCACTGCAGTGCGATTTTTTTAAGCTAGTGCAAAGCCTATAGTAAATCAGCTGCTAGCTGCGCTAATCCTGATCGTTCACCTTTCACTAATTTAACATGCCCACTTGCTGTTTGATCTTTGAATTTCTCTACCACATAGGTAAGACCATTATTGTATTCATCTAAATATGGATGATCTATCTGCTGTGGATCGCCCATCAATACAATTTTACTTCTCTCTCCTACACGAGTTAAAATTGTTTTCACCTCATGCTTTGTTAAATTTTGTGCTTCATCAATAATAATAAATTGATCTGGAATACTTCTTCCACGAATATATGTTAATGCTTCAACTTGGATTGATCCCATACCTGCAAGGATCTGATCAAGCTCACCAGGCTTTTTCGTATCAAACAAGAATTCTAAGTTATCATAAATGGGTTGCATCCATGGCCGTAACTTCTCTTCCTTTTCTCCTGGTAAATAACCTATATCCTTTCCTAGTGGTACAACCGGCCTTGCTACAACGAGCTTTTTGTACTTTCCTAAGTCCTCTGTCTGCATAAGTCCAGCTGCAAGTGATAATAGTGTCTTACCAGTCCCAGCTTTCCCTATCATTGTCACTAAACTAATATCATCTCTTAATAATAATTCAAATGCCATTCGCTGTTGAACATTTCTCGCACGTATCCCCCATACATGATCGGGTTCACTTCTAAAAGGCTTTACCTTCTTTCCATCTGGTTCTACTTTTCCTAATGCCGAACTAGAACTTCCTAAAGCATCCTTCATTATAATAAATTGATGCGGATAAAACGGGTGTTTTGTTAACTCGGAAATAGCAATTTCGCCATTTGTATAAAACTTCTTCATTACATCTGCATCTACAAATATCTCAACATAGCCCGGATATACATGATCAAATTCCACTACGCGATCACTTAAAAAGTCTTCAGCCGGCAAGCCTAACGCATCTGCCTTGACTCTTACTAGGGCATCTTTACTTACAAGAATCACGTGTCTTCCTTCAATTCGCTCCTGCTCTTCAAGCATTAAATTAAGGGCTACGGCAATTATTCGATTATCATTTGTCATTTCTGCAAACGAATCTTTTAATCGCAAAAATGATCGGTGATTTAATTCAACTCTTAATTTACCTCCTGATTCTATAGGGACCCCTTCATGCAACTTCCCCATTCCTCTGAGATTATCTATTAACTTTGAAAATTGTCGTGCATTTCGACCAATCTCGTCCATATAGCGTTTCTTGGAGTCAACCTCTTCTAACACAACTGCTGGTATAACTACTTCGTTATCTTGAAATGAAAAAATGGAGTAAGGATCCTGTAAGAGTACGTTCGTGTCCAATACGTAGATTTTTTTCAACATTCCGCCTCCTGACTAAAGAATCGTTTATCAACTCTTACTATTAAGTTATGCAAATTGAACAAGTTGGTCCATATGTTTTAACCAATTGTTCAATTATCCTCTTAATATGAATGTATGTTCAAGCTATCAAACTTAGACGAAGGAATCGAAAACAAAACGTGGTTATAATAAAAAAATCCAAATAACGGACACAAATAGTCACTATTATTTGGACAAAATTAGGTTATTCCTTTTTCTTTAACGCTTCCATAACTTGACGATCTAGTTTAGCAGCAGCTTCTGCATCATATGTTTTTTCATAAGAAGGCGTCATCGTCATTTTTGCCCCATAAAACATCACATCGCGCACCTCTTGAATTTGCATTTCAATCATCGATAATTTTAACGGAATATTTTCAATACGTTCTGTTACAACCTTTGCAGATCCAGTTATTGAATATGTTGAGCCATTGGTAATCAAAGTCAGAACGACACCTTCATTAGCCTTAATATTTCCAACAATTCGCGAACGATTATCAATCATAAATCGTATAGTTTGTACATTAGGAGCATACACCCATGAAATAGCTTTTACATTCGGAATATTTTTTTCATGGTCAATAGTTGCTATTGTTACGTAACATTCCTTTTGGAGCAATGGTAACATCTCTTCTGTTAATGCATGTTCAACTTGGTTGGCCATATCATACCCTCCTTGTTTTTTCTACATTGTTCTATATCTATCATACCATTATTTTTCAACGAGTTTTAGCGCTTCATTACACTTTTTATGAAAAAGTAACATATATAATTTTCGGGGCTGTCTCAAAAGCCAGGAACAGAGAAGAATGCCGCTCCTCTCAAGGCTTTTAATAGATGTAGCGACTCCGCACATTGCTTCGGGTTTATCCCAAAAGGTCAAAACCATACTTGCCTCTTTTTCATTGAAGATAGCTTTTTTTCTGTTTTTTGTTAAAATGAAAGAAGAATGGAGTGATTATACCCATGCGAGTGAAATGCGTACTATGTGATAAAATTGATAAATTAGACGATCAATTACCTTTAGCTAAACGTCTACGTAACCGGCCAATTCATACTTATATGTGTGACGTTTGTTATGAACGCATAAAGGAACGAACAGAGACGAGAAAGGCATCTAATTCATTTCAATTAACAGTAGAAACAAAAAAAGAGAGCGAATGGATTTAATTCCAATCGCTCTCTTCTTTTTTATTATGCTTGTTCTTTTTCTTTTCGATGCTTATGCAGTCTGAATCGATACATACCAAGTATAACTCCTGAAATGATTAATACTGCAATAATTGGAGCACCGAATGCAAATTCAAGAAACCACATGACAAAACTACCGATAACCAATAACACATAGACTATTGCTTTTTTGAGAACTGGTAACTCTCTTGCAAAACCTAAATTAAATACAACAATGGTTAATAAAACAACGACTAGATACGATAAAAAACCATACCATGGATTCTCCGCCGTCATCCTCATCATCCATGTTAATGCTTCTAATTCTTCTTCCGTAAACTGGTTGTCCATTCGATCACCAACTTTTTATTGTTACTTCGCCGCAAGCTTTCTACGTTTCTCTTCACGCTCACGTTCTGATTTGATAAGAATTTTCTTGCGAAGTCGGATTGAATCTGGCGTTAGTTCACAATACTCGTCCTCATTCAAATATTCAAGAGCTTCTTCAAGTGTCATGATTCTAGGTTTTTTCATCGTAACAGTTGTATCTTTTGTCGCAGAACGGACGTTTGTTTGCTGTTTCATTTTGGTAATGTTTACAGCTAGGTCATTATCACGAGTATGCTCACCAACAATTTGCCCTTCATAAATTTCCGTTCCAGGCTCTACAAAGATTGTACCTCTATCTTCCACTTGCATAATCCCGTATTGACTTGATTTACCTGTCTCCATGGAAACAAGTACACCTTGACGACGTCCCCCAACTTGTCCAGGAGTAAGAGGTGCATAGCTGTCAAACGAGTGGTTAATAATGCCATATCCACGAGTTTGTGATAGGAACTCTGTTGTGTAACCAATTAGACCACGTGCTGGCACTAAAAACTCTAGACGAACTTGTCCGCTACCGTTATTCGTCATATTTAGCATTTCACCTTTACGTTCTCCAATTGACTCCATAACGGATCCCGTATATTCTTCTGGAACATCAATTTGTACTCGTTCCATCGGCTCCGACTTCACACCATCAATCACACGAATAATAACTTCTGGCTTAGAAACTTGAAGCTCATACCCTTCACGACGCATATTCTCAATTAAAATAGAAAGGTGAAGTTCGCCACGTCCAGAGACAATCCAAACGTCCGGAGACTCTGTATTTTCTACACGAAGACTTACATCCGTTTCAAGTTCTGATTTCAAACGTTCTTCAAGCTTACGGCTTGTTACAAATTTCCCTTCACGACCAGCAAATGGACTGTTGTTAACGAGGAATGTCATTTGTAGTGTAGGTTCATCAATACGTAAAATTGGAAGAGCTTCTTGATGTTCTACTGGGCAAACCGTCTCACCAACATTGATTTCTTCCATACCAGAAACCGCTATTAAGTCGCCAGCCTTCGCTTCTTGAATTTCGGTTCGTTTTAGTCCTAAAAAGCCAAACATCTTTGTAACACGATATTGTTTAACAGAGCCATCAAGTTTCATTAAAGCTACTTGCTGTCCAACTTTTATTGTCCCTCTAAACACACGGCCAATCCCGATACGACCAACGTAGTCATTGTAATCAAGCATTGTGACTTGGAACTGAAGAGGCTCATCACTATTATCAATCGGAGCTGGGATTGTTTCAATAATAGTATCAAACAATGCAGACATGTTGTCATCTTGTTTCTCTGCGTCCATACTAGCTGTTCCATTAATGGCTGAGGCATACACAACTGGGAATTCTAACTGATCTTCGTTTGCACCTAAATCAATAAATAAATCAATAACCTCATCAACTACTTCTGCTGGACGAGCAAAGTCACGATCAATTTTATTGACCACTACGATTGGAGTCAGATTTTGTTCTAGGGCTTTCTTTAATACAAAACGAGTTTGTGGCATACAACCTTCATATGCATCAACGACAAGCAATACACCATCAACCATTTTCATAATACGTTCTACTTCTCCACCGAAGTCAGCGTGTCCTGGTGTATCCATAATATTAATACGTCTATCGTTATAGTTAATTGCTGTATTTTTAGCAAGGATCGTTATTCCACGCTCTTTTTCAAGTGCATTAGAGTCCATCGCACGTTCATCTACTTGCTCATTTTCACGGAAAGTACCCGATTGTTTTAATAATTGGTCAACTAATGTTGTTTTCCCATGATCAACGTGGGCAATAATAGCGATGTTACGTATATCGTTACGAATTGTCATTTTTTTCTCTCCTTATTCGTTCATTAACTGTACAAGTATATCATAAATTCTTTATAAAAAAACAATAATCGACAAATACATTGCACGAAACGTTTATTCTTACTTTTTATATACTAGATATTATTAACGTAAATGACTTAGATAAACACCCTCCTTAACACTATCTGTACCATGTTTAACGTATTTGTCACAATGTTGGGGTTTTTCTTTTTTCAAATAAGAGTTACACTTAGGATAAGCGAATGATCTTTTTTGAGGGGGATCTCATAAATGAAGAAAGAAAATATAATGTTTTTATTGCTTTCTGCTATTACCGTTATTTGTATAATGAGTATTGGAGTCGCTGTTGCTGAAAGAAGTATTCTAATTGCTGTTCTTGCCATAGCTGGAGTTTTCATCGCAACCGGTCTTGGGTTCACACTTCGTAAAAAAATTAGAGAATCAAGCGAAATGTAAAAAAAGCACGCAAAAGAGGTTTGATTTTAAACCTTTCTTGCGTGCTTTTTGTAAGAATGTGGTCAATTGCTTTTTTTACCCTTTTCTTTTTAAAACTGTTCCTGTCTTCTCTTCTAATGGACGAACAATTGCACATACGTCTTGTTCACCGTATTTTTCTTTCGCTTCCGCTACTTTCTGTTCTCCTAATTTAATTAAATCAAGTGGCATGTTTACTTCCTCAGCTAACTGTAAAGCAAGCAAAATGTCTTTATGTAAAAGATTGATAGAGAAGCGCGGATCGAACTTCCGATCAAGGATGGCATCAACAGACCAGTCCATACTTTTTGAGAAGCCTGCACTTCTTTTAATTAAGTCATATGCAATTGCAGGATCAACACCTGCTTTTTCTGCCATTATGTAGCATTCTGCTAAGGCTGATTGATGGACACCAATTAACATATTATTAAGCAACTTGACAACCGTTCCGCTGCCAGTTGGTCCAACATGAACAATATATTCACCAAAAGCTTTCATGACAGGCAGAGCTTTTTCAAAGGCTTCTTCTTCTCCACCACACATAATTGTCAATGTTCCTGCAGATGCCCCCATTGGTCCGCCACTAACTGGAGCATCAATAAAAAGCGCCCCTTTTTCAGCTAATAATTTGGCAACATATTCATTTGTTTCACGATTAACAGTTGAATGGTCGATGACAATTTTCCCTTCTACAGCCCCAGTGATTAAACCATTTTCTCCTTCATAAACGTCAATAATTGTTTGTGGCACCGGTAAGCAAGTCATGATAATGTCCACTTTCTCAATTAAATCTTTCGGGGAAGCTGCCTCTTCTGCACCAAGCGCTACAGCATTATCAATGGGCCCTCTACTTCGACCTACTACAAATGTTTTGTATCCAGCATCAATTAAATGTTTTGTCATTGGCAATCCCATTGTTCCTAAACCGATAAAGCCAACTTTTGTCATCGCTTATAACTCCTCCCCAACATACGAAGAAACCATCTCTTTATGTAATCTTGGTTTCCCAACAATAACAGTACTTTTTTGTAAGTAATCTAAATGTTCTCCTCTAAAAGTAGAAGCCTTACAACCCACTTCCTCTAATAAAACAACCCCAGCTGCATAATCCCAAGGGGACAGATTCACACTTATATACCCATCTAATCGGTCTGCTGCGACGTAAGCTATTTCAAGAGCAGCAGATCCATAAGAGCGAATGCTTCTCACATCTCTAACGAGAGCTTTCAGTGGATTTCGATATGGATTTTTTTCTTGCACTAACCATTTTGCATTCAATCCAATAATTGATTCATGTAAAGGCCGCTCCTTAACAGGAACGAGTTCCTCATTATTTACATAAGCACCATGATCCCGAATGGCATGAAATAATTCATCATTCATTACATCATAAATAAGACCGACCATTCCGACTCCATCATGATAGACAGCGACTGAGATAGCAAAATTATATTTCTGATGAACAAAATTCATTGTCCCATCAATCGGATCAACAATCCAAACGGTTCCATCTAAAGAATCAAGTTCTTCAGCAATCCCTTCTTCGCCTAAGAAATGATGCTCGGGATATGTTTGATCAATCTTATGATAAAAAAATGATTCAATTGCTCTGTCAACCTCAGTAACTAAATCATCCGGATTAGACTTGGCTTCAATATGAATCGGGTTGGCGAGTGATTTTCTGATCAAGCCAGCAGCTTCATATGTCCATGCTCTAGCAACCTTTTCAAGTTCTAACCAGTCGACTGACATCTACATGACCTCCTAAATGGTACTTCACTTTTCAATTTCCATTATGACATACATTTTCCAAATAGAAAAATAGTAGCCCTTTTTACAAGGCAAAAAAAAGAGTAGCTTATACGCTAATAAAAGCTACTCTTAAGAAATTAATCACCACTATACTTCTAATAAAATAAGTTCTTGCCGTAATTGTTCAAGTCGTTGTTTTGTCTGTTTAATTGTTAGTAAATCTTCATCGAGTAAAGCATCATGTAGAGTCGCTAGCTCATAATCAATTTCAAGACGCAACACCGGTATTCTCATTTCACCATCTTCGCGAATAAAAGCTTGCACAACTTGTTCCATACGGCTTCACTCCTCTTTATATAATCAAAATACAAACCACTAAATAAAAACTAAATTTTCTGTTATTTAAATTAATTTTATTATAGCACATTTAATAGTAGAAGAGAATGTTAATTAAAAAAAGAATAAAATATTAATATAGTCATGTTTTATGTCCTAATGATCAACTGCATATCATTCGAGTTTATTAGATAAGATATGATAAAATACATCTATAAATGATAAAGTGAGGTTAAAATAATGAGTTTAAAAGGATTTTCACAGTCAGATTTTGATGTCTTCCATATCGATGGACTTGAAGCAAGGATGGAAGCAATTCAATCACAAATTCAACCAAAATTTAAAGCGTTTGGAGATATATTGAGAGAGGAACTTGCTGTTCTCGTTGGAAACGAAATGTACCTTCATATCGCAAGACACGCTAGACGAAAGGTTAATCCACCAAATGATACGTGGATGGCAATAGCCCATGATAAACGCGGTTACAAAAAGCATCCACATTTTCAATTAGGGTTATTTGACGATCATTTATTCATCTGGTTCGCTCTTATATATGAGGCACCAAAAAAAAAGGCTATCGCTGAGACCTTAATGACAAATAGTAATTTAATTATGGACTTACCGGGTGATTTCGTCATTTCATTAGATCATATGAAAAAGGACGCAACCCCAATCGGAGAAAAGAACGAAAGTGAAATCATTGCAGATTTAGAGAGATTACGTGACGTAAAAAAAGCTGAATTCTTAGTAGGACGTCACCTTAAGCCTAATCAATCACTCGTTCAAGATGGCAAAGCATTGCTGGACCTTACTAAGGAAACATACGAACAACTACTGCCAATTTATCAACTAGCTATGTCTCAATCTTAATATAAGAAAAACGGAAAGAGTATTCACCCTCTTTCCATTTTTATTATATTCTCCTTTCCTTCACGGGCTTTTTTTATGACATGGTAACTAGATATTCCTAGCTCCTCATCATATTGTTTAAAGAGTTGTTTCTCCTCGCTTTTACTCGGAACGACTTCTTTAAACCTTCGATAATCTGTCAGAAGCTTCCCTCTTTCCACTCCTTTTTTATATGCTTTCTCAATTGTCTCAAAAAATTGGATGACAGTGATCACTTCTTCTGTCGACCAATCAAGTGATATAGGTAATTTTGATTCCACTATTTATTCTCCTCCTAATACAACCCATTGCTTTCGAATCATCTTTGCTTCATTGATTATTTTCGTTATTAATTGTGATACTGTCAACTCTTCATGAATTCTTCCTACGACTTGTCCTGCCCAGCCAAATCCCTCGTCTTCCTTTCCTTCATAAATATAGGATTTGTTTGCATCTCCACTGATATACTTTTTTAAAGCATCATATGTCGGTTCATCCTTTTCTATATCGAGGATTTTATTTGTCCATTTATTCTTCAAGGCACGTGCCGGAGATCCGATCGAACGTTTTATTACAGTTGTATCGTTCTCTGTTGCGGTTATGATGTTCCTCTTATAACTCGGATGTGCATGAACGCATTCCTTCGTAACGATAAATCTAGTCCCCATTTCAATACCCTCTGCTCCAAGAGCCAATGCAGCCATCAACCCTCTTCCATCTCCAATTCCACCGGATGCAATAACAGGGATTGATACGGCATCAACTACTTGAGGTACTAACACAATAGTCCCTGTATCTGCTCTTCCTAGATGTCCTCCGCCTTCTTGGCCGACAACCATCACAGCATCTGCACCGAGTGCTTCTGCCTTCTGCGCTTGCCTTGTAGATGCCACTAAAACCACCTTTTTTATCTTCGTATTTTCTAATCTCTTCATTAATGGAGAAGGATTCCCACCCGTCATTGATATAACAGGTACATTTTGTTCAATAGCAACGTCTAACATATGTTCATAGCTTCGTCCATGATGTCCAATGGCAAAATTCACACCAAATGAAAGTTCTGTACTTTGTCTTACTTTTCTTATCTCATCCTTTAATGCATCAGGCGATGGAAGTGACATTGCTGTAATTTGTCCTAATCCACCTGCATTTGAAACGGCAGATGCTAATTCCGAGTACGCTAAATAGGCAAGTCCCCCTTGAATAATCGGATATGTTGTTCCTAATAATTTTGTTACTCTATTCTCCCACATAAAACCCCTCCCTAGCTGAATTACCAAAATCGTAACATATAAGAACGCTGAATTTTGTCAAATTTCACATCAATCCGGTTATTAATTCTTTGCTTTCGGTCACATTTTTGATATACTCAAATTTGTTTTAGAAGTTCTTACAACTAGCTTTTAGTTTATAATGAAAAAATGAGGTGAACCTGTTGTCACGACAACATCTTACTCCGTTGTTCACCGGTGTACGTAATCACGCCGAAAAACAACCCATTCAATTTCATATTCCTGGGCATAAACAAGGAAAAGGCATGGATCCTGAATTTAGACAATTCATTGGAGAAAACGCCCTTTCTATTGATTTAATAAATATCGAACCATTGGATGATCTTCACCATCCACACGGGATCATAAAAGAGGCGCAAGAGTTAGCTGCTGAAGCTTTTGGTGCAGACCACACGTTTTTTTCTGTACAAGGGACAAGCGGGGCCATTATGACAATGATCATGTCAGTCTGTGGTCCAGGAGACAAAATTATCGTTCCTCGTAATGTGCATAAATCGATTATGTCTGCCATTATTTTTTCTGGAGCTACCCCCATTTTCATTCATCCTGAGATCGATCCTGTACTTGGAATATCTCATGGAATAACAACAGATTCAGTTGAAAAAGCATTAGATTCGCATCCTGATGCTAAAGGACTCCTTGTCATTAATCCTACCTATTTTGGGATCGCTGGAAATTTAAAGAAAATAGTTGATATTGCTCATTCGTATGATGTCCCAGTGCTAGTAGATGAGGCTCACGGTGTTCATATTCATTTTCATAATCAATTGCCTATTTCAGCGATGCAAGCAGGGGCTGACATGGCTGCAACAAGTGTTCATAAACTTGGAGGTTCGATGACACAAAGCTCCATCCTAAATGTCAAAGAAGGCCTCATTTCACCCAAACGTGTACAATCTATTATTAGTATGTTGACAACTACTTCAACTTCTTACTTACTACTCTCCTCTTTAGATGTTGCTAGAAAACAACTTGCAACGAAAGGAGAACAATTAATTTCTGAAGTCATTACACTAGCTGAAACAACAAGAGCCCGTATTAATAAAATAGATGGATTAACATGTGTAGGCGACGAAATCTTAGGTACAAAAGCAACGTTTGATATCGATCCGACAAAATTGATTATTAGTGTAAGAGATTTAGATATTAGTGGTCATGAAGTTGAAATTTGGCTCCGTGAGCATAACTCCATTGAAGTTGAAATGTCAGATTTATACAATATCCTTTGTATTGTTACATTAGGGGATACACAAGAAAAAATGGATATTTTAATTGAAGCACTATCACAACTTGCTTCTGCTAAAGCAAATAATACTAGAACTAATCAACGATCATCTGTTTATGTGCCTAACATTCCTACTCTAGCTTTGTCTCCTCGCGATGCCTTTTACGCTGAAACAGAGGTCGTTCCATTCCATGAATCAGCCGGGAGAATCATCGCTGAATTTATTATGGTTTATCCACCTGGAATTCCCATTCTCATTCCAGGAGAAATTGTAACAGAAGAAAATCTAGCCTATATAGAAGAAAACTTAAAAAACGACTTACCTGTGCAAGGTCCTGAAGATGCAACATTTCAATCATTACGCGTTATAAAAGAACATAGAGCGATTCGATAAGAAAAGGGGGTGTTTCAGAAGGTTTGTTTTTGACCTTTTAATATACCCGTCTTTTTTTTCTGGCTTTTTCGAAAGACCCCCATTTTTATACTATCTTTTATAAAGAAGAAGGACTCCCAATGTGGAAGTCCTTCTTCTTTTGTATCATTATTTTTTTTGCTCAGCTGTTTTACAATGTGTGCAACCATTTCCCTTTGCATAAAGCTTTGTGACTTTTTCACCTTCAAACACATCGATCGTCTTGTTACATGATTGACAAATGATAATACCCATTTGAGTCATCCCCTTTATGCATTTTAATATTTTGGAAGCGGTTTTAATTTCCTTAATCATATAATAATACATACTAATTGGTTAAGTCAATCATTAATTGTATGTCACATTAATTTTTTTTAAAATAAAAAGAGGATACTGATTAATGGCATTTTAACCAGTACCCTCTTTGAAATCTACTTTTAATAAGTATGCGGATAAAATGTTTCATGCTGAACCTCAATAAAACGTCCTACCTCTTTTAAGAAAACGAAATCATCATCAGACACAACATAATAATCCAAAGGAATATGCAAAACCATTACACCGAGTAAATGATGCGTTTTATAAAATGGCAAATAAATGATTTGCATATCATGTTCGATTTGAAAGAACAAATCTCCTTTTATAGCCACTTCACTAAGTATCCCTACGCCAAAGGACATCGACTGATCTAAGTAACATGGACCAGCGCACACTCTCATAACAAATTCACGATCTGTCGCCTCATAGATCGAAACGGAGGAACGATTATCCATAATATTAGCAAACTTTCTTGTAATGCCAATATAGAAACTAGATAATGTTTGTACTTTTTCACGCACAAGACCAATTTCTAGGCGTAACTCATCAAGAAAATAGGACTTATCCATACTAGAAACCCCCAACCAAGCAAAATCAACTAACCTCTATCTTAGCTTACCATAATCCCCCTTGTCGAAGGATGAATTGTTAGAGTAACTATTGTCGAGAACCTTCTAATCCCAGATTCTTTCTAACACTTCTAACACTTCTTCTTGAGATAGTGGTTTCCAAAATAGTTCTCCATAGATCAGTAAATCCTGATGCAAGTGCAATCCAGCATTATAATCTCCTTTCACTCCATCACTTGTGCCTGAGTTCCCGACATACCCGATAATCGTTTCAGCAGTTACCCGATCACCAACCTGTAAGTCACTAGGAATTTCATGAAGATGAGCAAAGCGATTCATAACTCCACCTTGATATTGGACCCATACTTGTCTTCCTCTTAATCTGTC
Source organism: Halalkalibacter sp. HAAS-P013 (assembly GCF_056619925.1). Lineage (NCBI taxonomy): Bacteria > Bacillati > Bacillota > Bacilli > Caryophanales > Bacillaceae > Halalkalibacter > Halalkalibacter sp. HAAS-P013. Next base: position 97,362 of record NZ_JBWQTU010000003.1, on the reverse strand, counting down.
AAAAATATATTCTGGCGTATCTTGAAGCTCAGCCGTAAAAGCTAAATCTTGATTTCTTATTTCAGACGATTCGTATTCGTCAAAATCATGATCTGCCCTTACAACAATCCCCTCAGCCATTGCGTAAATTGGAGTCTCCGTCGTAATTCCTCCACCACTAGCAAAGTCATACCAGTCTATCCCTTCATGATATCCGTTTCGGTATGGTCTTGGAGCTCCTGGTAAATGGCTTGGAATTTTACTAACTTGAGCTCCTTTGATTGGTTTTTCTAGAAATGATAAATATTCAACCATTTCATCAACATTCCAATCTTCAAATGTGAATGCTTCTGGAGGTCCACCCACTCTTTCTGCTGGGCCATACCAATCGAATGAAACTTGTTCATCGCTAAAGACAACACTCGTCTCAAGAGCTTGTCCAAGAAATTCAACTGGCAAATAAATCTCTTCATTCCCTGCTTCTCCTTCTACGATTAAGTAGATATCCTCTGAAGGAATATACTCCCCATTTCTCTCTAAAACAGGTACTTCATCAATTAAATAGAAAGAATCTTCATTAATTGTTAATTGCAATGTGCGGTGAATTTCATCAAATTCATAACTTCCTCCAACAACCTCAAGTAAGTCATCAAGTAGAAATCTTGCTTCATTTTCTTTAATTTCAATCGCTACTGTTTCACGATATTCACTTTGGCTTTGCCCATCTGTTTGGGACGTTTCTCTACCGAATTCATTCTGCTCACTTTGACAACCACTAATTAAAAATAAAACAAATAATATTGATAAAACCTTCTTAGCTGCTTTCATATAGTACAACCTTTCCTTGGGTGTAAAATTCGTCACATACCGATTATTTTACCCTTTATTCACTGTCGTTGACAAGATGATAAAAGAAGCAAAAAATGAATGAATTGGTGTGAGAAGTGTCTCACGCCTAAAAAGCCTGCTATGAGTGGGTTTCTCATAGCAGGCGCGCAACGTGTGGAGCCATTGCTGCTTCCTCGAATTTGCTAAAAGAGACTTTTTCAGTGGCCTCTTGTTTTCACCTTTTTCAGTGGCTTCCGAAATTAGCTCTCACTAATTCGTTGCAATCTCATTTGGATGAACAATTTCGTAACCTTTCTCTCTAAGTCCAATAACGATGTGTTCTAATGCTTCTTTGGTCCACTTCCGATCATGCATTAACAGATTCGCTCCTTTGGTTAGCAGTGGACTATTAACCATAATTTCAGCTAATGCGTCAGCTTCTTGAAACTCGCTCTCCCAATCATAACCATACGTCCAATTCATTGGTTGCATCCCTTCAGCTTCTACAACTTTATTAGACGTTTCAGTATTTACTCCAAATGGCGCCCGGTAAAACCTTGGTCGTTCTCCGATAATATCTTCAATTAAACGGTTTAATTCAATTATCTCATTTTTTTGATCTTCTTGTGATAATTGACTCATATTCGGATGTGTCATCGTATGATTCCCGATTTCAAAACCTAGTTCATGAATTCTTTTTAGTTTTTCTCGGTCTTCTTCCGTTTGCAAGAAATGCCCATTTACAAAAAAAATGGCTCCAGCATCAAAACCTTTTAATATTTCTGCCATAACTACACTATAATGTTCAGGCGCATCATCTATCGTTAAAAGAACAACTTGATCAGATGCATCATCTATCGCTTCAACTAACCAATTCGTTTTATTAATTGTATATTTTTTCTCAAATTCATTCAAAACTCCTGATTCCATAACCTCACTTTCTAACTCCTCCTCTTGAACCGGTTCTTCTCCCCTTCCCCCCTCTTCTTCTAATTCTTCTTCAACTGAACTTCGAATAGGGTCCTTTTCTACTTTGCTTTCAACCTGATCATTTTGGCATCCAATTAAAATGAATAAGCTCATAATAAATAAGATAACAAGAAGTCGTTTCATTGATTACCTCATCCTTTCTCGTCTAACATACTTTACTACTCATGTCGAAAAATGGAGTATAACTTCCTTTTTTCTCTCTCATACTAAACATAGGACTTATTTAGTATGTTCTTATCGAAATAAAACTTGTTTTACATAAGGAGTTCGTGTTGATATGAAAAGCTGGATTGGGAGGCGTGTAATAAAAACGGGTGTCGCTGTTTTCATTACAGCTTTTATTTGCCACCTTATTAATTTACCACCTACGTTTGCAGTTATAACCGCTATTGTTACAACGGAACCCACAGCAGCTGATTCACTAAAAAAAGGGATAATACGTTTACCTGCCGCTGCTCTAGGGGCAACGTTTGCTATTGCTGCTGATTTTGTTCTCGGCCAAAACGCAATCACTTATGCGGTTGTTGCCATGCTTACTATTATCGTTTGTTCAAAACTTAAGCTTGATACGGGAACACTAGTTGCCACTTTAACTGCAGTAGCCATGATTCCTGGTACAACAGATCATGCTATCTTTGACTTTTCTATCAGAATTTCTGGTACATCGATTGGGATTATTGTTTCAACCTTTGTTAATTTTGTAATTCTCCCACCTAAATTTGGACCGATACTAGTAAAGAAAGTAGATGCTCTATACCAACAAACAGCTAATAAATTTGCTTTGATCCTCGAATCCCATTTTTTAGACGAGACTGTGGATCGAACACATTATTATCGGCAGTTACATGAAGAGCTTACAAAGGCCTACCAATTAACACAATTTCAACACGATGAGTGGCAATACAGACGTTCATGTGAATTTGAGCGAAGGTCTTTCGGTTACTTACAAAAAAAGTTAGATTACTTACACCTTACTCTTTTTCATTTAGGGAAAATTTCTCATCTTCGCTTGAATCAATCTTTGTCTGAAAAGGAAAAGGATCTTCTTCGTAATACAATCAAATCATTTTGTACCATTTACGAAGATCATTATCATCAAATAACAACTGCTCATTTTATAAATATAGAAAAAATTAAACAATTACGTTCTGAGCAAAAAAAACAAGATTCCTTTTTATCACAAATATGTCACGAGCTTATATCTCTGAATGAGGTGACATCTGAATTAGCACAAATTACGACTGATGAACGAAGATTTTCCATGGAAGAAACAAGCTATCCAACTTATATATTCCAAAAACAGGCGGTATATGATTAAATAATTGGTTTTTATTTGGATGCAAGCGGGTACATATATAAAGCCAATTAAATCTTTTGCACTCTATTTCACGTTTATGGTACGGTAGAAGTTGGTTTTTAAAGAAAGGTTGATGAATAATGAAAAAAGTGACACCTGTTTTTACAATTTCAGTTGCAATTGCAGTCGCCTTTATTATTTGGGGAATCGTTGCTCCAAATAATTTAGAAGTAGTGACAACAAGCATTCAAAGTTTTATTACGAATGAATTAGGTTGGTTTTATCTTTTAGCCGCTACTGGTTTTTTGATTTTTTGTCTATATTTAATATTTAGTCCATACGGTAGAATTAAACTCGGTAAACCCGATGATAAACCTGAATATAACTATTTAACCTGGTTTGCTTTTTTATTTACTGCTGGAATGGGAATCGGGCTTGTTTTTTGGGGTGTTGCGGAACCGCTCTATCATTTCTTTGATCCTCCTACAGCAGAACCTGGTTCCACACAAGCTGCTGGTGAAGCGATGCGATATGCTTTTTTCCATTGGGGACTACATCCATGGGCGATTTATTCTATCGTCGCATTAGCACTAGCATATTTTAGATTTAGAAAAGAGTCGCCAGCTGTCATGAGCGCTGTTTTAGAACCATTGTTAGGAGATAGAGCAAATGGCGGTTTAGGTACATCAATTAATGTATTGGTTGTTTTTGCAACAATTTTTGGAGTAGCTACATCTTTAGGATTTGGAGCTGCCCAAATTTCAGCTGGGCTTTCTTATTTAATACCAGGTTTACAAGAGATGAATGAAGTAATGCTTCAACTTATTGTCATCCTTATTGTTACTGTATTATTTATGATATCAGCCCAAACTGGTCTAAATAAAGGAATTCGTATTTTAAGTAAAGTAAACGTGTATCTTGCTATTGCATTAATGTTATTTGTCTTACTATTTGGTCCAACTAGCTACATAATGGGCGTTTTTACACAAGGGATTGGTAGCTACATTCAGAATCTCGCTGGAATGAGCTTCAGGCTCGATGTATACAACCCTGAAACGACTTGGGTTGAAGGATGGACTATTTTCTATTGGGCATGGTGGATTTCATGGGCTCCATTTGTAGGAACATTTATAGCACGCGTTTCAAAAGGACGTACAATTAGAGAATTTGTTGTTGGTGTACTTGCTGTTCCATCTATCTTCGGTGCTTTGTGGTTTGCTGTCTTCGGTGGGACAGGAATTCAACTTCAAAGACTCGGTACAGCCGACATTATGGGAACGATGTCTGAAGGTGGTATGGAAGTTGCTCTGTTTGCCGTACTCGAACAATTCCCACTCGGATTACTCCTTTCAATTATTGCCGTCTTTTTGATTTCCTCTTTCTTTGTTACATCTGCCGATTCAGCTACAGTTGTACTGGGGATGCAAACAACGAATGGAAATCTAAACCCACCAAATGGAGTGAAATTTGTTTGGGGGCTAATTATTTCTGCAACAGCAGCTGTCCTACTATCAACAGAAAAAGGATTAGGGGCCTTACAAACAGCAGCGATCATCGCCGCCCTCCCTTTTACAATTATTATGATTATGATGATTTTCTCTGTTATGAAAGCATTAAAGGCAGAAAAACCAACTTTAGCAACTGAAAAAGAACGTATTCGTCTTGAACGATATGAGCTCAAACAAGAGCGTGAAAAATTAAAAGAAGAAAAATCTACCTTTAAAAAAGAAAAAGCAGAGTTAAAAAAGAAGAAATAGAAATAGTAAAAGCAAAAGACGTTTCTCCGGTTTCCCCACCTAGGAGAGGCGTCTTTTGTCATATAAAAGTCCTAAATATTTCTATTTGATTACATTTAAATAATAAATATCCTAAGTGAATCAATGCGTGATAAAATGAAGTAACATAACTCAATTAGTAAAAAAATGTAATTTTATAAAAAGGATGTGACTAGTGATGGACAAGTATGTCGAAGTGATGATAATTGGATCAATTCTATTATTAAACTCGTGCTTTTCAGCAGCATCATCGATAGAAAATCCTTTAGAGCAGCATACTGACGAAACAATTACTGTCCTTTTTTCAGATTCTTCTACTATGCAAGATGAGAAAACATATTATGACGCGTTCCTTGAACTAAAACAAAATTATCCAAGTGAGATGCCTTCGTTTTTAATTATTGACGCAGATGAACGTGAGGCGATTCGTTATTTTAACATCGAACAATTCCCAACTATGCTCGTAATAACCGGTGATCACGAGGACTTACGAATGGAAGGCATATTTACAAAAGACGAAATATTAACACATTTAATGGAAGTATTTCAACTTGAGAAGGAAGCAAAGCTAAACCTCACCTATATTTCAATCGAATACATACATAAATCCAGTATCTCTTTAATAGAGAAACTGGATTTTTTAGTATAAAACCATATTTAGTTGTACTAAAAGTAAAAAAGACCTTCCACAAAAGTGAAAAGCCTTTTTTATATTACTTAACAATATGAATTGGTGTTCCAAGGGCAACTTCTGCTGCTTCCATTGTAATTTCACCTAAAGAAGGATGAGCATGAATCGTTAATGCAATATCTTCTGCAGTCATTCCTGTTTCAATCGCAAGACCTAATTCTGCTATCATATCCGAAGCATTAGGGCCGGCTACTTGAGCACCAATAACTAGTCCGTCATCTTTGCGAGTAACCAGTTTCATAAAGCCATCTGTTTCGTTTAGAGATAACGCACGGCCATTAGCAGCAAATGGGAATTTCGATGCAATAACATCAAACCCAGCATCTTTTGCTTCTGCTTCTGTATATCCAACACTTGCTAGCTCAGGATCAGAGAATACAACAGCTGGAATCGCAAGGTAATCTATTTCAGACTTTTCACCTGCAATTGCTTCAGCAGCAATTTTCCCTTCATAAGAAGCTTTGTGAGCTAATGGTGGTCCTTCTACGATATCACCAATTGCATAGATATTTGAAACGCTTGTACGGCACTGCTTATCAATCTTAACAACTCCGCGATCTGTTGTTTCAACACCAATTTGCTCAAGACCAATCTCATCTGTATTCGGACGACGTCCCACCGTTACTAAGCAGTAGTCAGCCTCGAAGACTTCCTCCTTACCTTTCACCTCAGCTGTCACTTTTACACCGTCACTTGTTTCTTCAACACCTTTAGCAAGTGCTTCCATCTTGAATTCAACACCGTTCTTTTTCAAACGACGTTCAACAACCTTAGCCATTTGTTTTTCAAATCCGCCAAGAATTTGCTTTGAGCCTTCAAGAACAACAACTTCTGTTCCCATATTCGCATAAGCACCAGCTAATTCAATCCCAATGTACCCTCCACCAATAACAACCATTTTCTTAGGTACTTCTTTAAGAGCTAGAGCACCTGTTGAATTAATGACGCGATCCGTGTATTTAAAACCTGGAATTTCAATTGGGGTAGAACCTGTTGCAATTATACAATTTTTAAAATTGTATGTTTGTGCGCTTTTCTCATCCATGATACGGACAGAGTTTTCAGAAGCAAAATACGCTTCACCACGAACAATTTCTACTTTGTTTCCTTTAAGAAGTCCTTCTACTCCACCTGTTAACTTTTTAACTACTGAAGCTTTCCATTCTTGTACTTTCTCAAAGTTAACGGAAACTTTTTCTGCAATAATTCCCATATCTTCGGAATGCTTTGCATTATGATAACGATGTCCTGCTGCAATCAATGCTTTAGAAGGAATACAACCAACGTTTAAACAAACGCCACCCATTTCTCCTTTTTCAACGATAGTTACTTTTTGCCCTAGTTGCGCTGCGCGAATTGCTGCAACATATCCACCAGGACCAGAACCGATGACAAGTGTGTCTACTTCATTTGCGAAATCTCCTACAACCATGCTTACCCCTCCATTAATAATAATTGTGGATCATTTAATAGGCGTTTTACGTGGTTTAGTGCATTCTGAGCTGTAACGCCATCGATAAGACGGTGATCATAACTGATTGAAAGCGCTAGTACTGGAGCAGCTACTATTTCGCCATTCTTTACAACCGGCTTCTCTTCAATACGACCAATACCTAAAATGGCTACTTCTGGGTGATTAATAACTGGAGTGAACCAAAGACCACGAGCTGAACCAACATTCGAAATTGTGGCAGATCCGCCCTTCATTTCTGCACCACTAAGTTTACCATCACGTGCTTTAACTGCCAACTCATTAATTTCATCAGCAAGAGCAAAAATTGATTTACGATCTGCATCTTTAACTACTGGTACAAATAATCCATGCTCTGTATCTGCAGCAATACCGATGTTGAAATAATTTTTGTATACAATTTCATCGTTTGCATCATCAATTGACGCATTAAGCGCAGGGAATTTACGTAGAGCAGCCGTTAGAGCTTTCACAACGTAAGGTAAGTACGTAAGCTTCGTACCTTGATCTGCAGCAGTAGCTTTATAATCTTTACGATGAGCAACTAAAGCAGAAACTTCTACTTCATCCATGTGTGTAACGTGTGGTGCAGTATGCTTAGAGTTCACCATAGCTTTTGCAATTGCTTTACGAACACCTTTGAAAGGAACACGGTGCTCTAGTTCTCCAACAGGAATCGCAACTGGTTCTGTTTTTTGAGGTGCTGCAGCAGCTGGTGCTTCTTTTTCTTCTGTATGAGCTTGTGCTGCTGGCGCTTCTTGCGATCCACCGTTTAAGAATGTATCGATGTCTTCTTTAACGACACGACCATTTTTTCCAGTTCCACTTACTTTGTAAATTGCAACACCTTTTTCACGAGCATATTTACGTACAGAAGGCATTGCAATTACACGCGCATCACTATCTACCTCATCATTTGCTGTGTCAGCAGCCGGCTCAGAAGTCTTTGCTGTTTCTTCGTTTGTAGCTGGTTCTTCTGCCGGAGCACTTTCTTCTTCTTCTGCAGGATTTGCATCTCCAGCATCAATAGTTAGGAGGACATCCCCTACGATACTAACCGTTCCCTCTTCTACTTTAACTTCGAGAATTTTACCATCAACTGGTGATGGGATCTCTACAACAGCTTTATCATTTTGAACTTCAAGAAGAATGTCATCTTCCTTAATTTCATCACCTGGTTTAACAAACCATTTTACAATTTCACCTTCGTGAATACCTTCACCAATATCAGGAAGTTTAAAATTATATGCCACTTTGAAGTGCCTCCTTTAATTCCTCTTAAACTGAATTTAAATGAAAAGGAAAGACAATATCTTTCCTCTTCTTATGCTCGTCTCTTGTTAGATTAGAAATTAATAACTTTTTTAGCCGTTTCAATGATTCCTTTATAGTCAGGTAACCAAGCATCTTCTGCTTGTGCAAATGGATAAACAGTATCAGGTGCAGTTACACGAAGTACTGGAGCTTCCAAACTTAAAATCGCTCGTTCAGTAATTTCAGCTACTACGTTCGCTGCAATCCCCGCTTGTTTTTGAGCTTCTTGAACAACAATTGCACGATTTGTCTTCTCTATAGAAGCAAGAATCGTATCAATATCAAGTGGACTGATTGTCATAAGGTCGATAACCTCAACGTCAATACCTTCTTTTTCTAGCTCTTCAGCTGCTTTAAGGGAAGAGTGGACCATTGCTCCGTATGTAACAATAGTTAAATCTTTTCCTTCACGCTTAATATCTGCTTTTCCAAGAGGGATTGTGTACCCTTCTTCAGGTACTTCGCCACGGAATGAGCGATATAGCTTCATATGTTCAAGATATACAACAGGATCGTTATCACGAATTGCTGAAATTAAGAGTCCTTTTGCATCATATGGAGTTGAAGGAATAACTACTTTCAAACCAGGAGTTTGTGCAACTAGCCCTTCTAAACTATCAGCATGCATTTCTGGTGTTTTAACTCCCCCACCAAAAGGAGAACGTACAGTAATTGGTGATGTTAGTTTTCCACCTGTACGATAACGCATACGGTTCATTTGTCCAGCAACAGAATCAAAAACTTCAAACAAGAATCCAAAAAATTGAATTTCCATAACTGGACGGAATCCCGTTAATCCAAGACCAATTGCTAAACCACCAATACCTGATTCCGCAAGTGGCGTATCAAATACGCGTTCTTCACCAAATTCATTTTGCAGGCCTTCTGTCGCACGGAATACCCCACCGTTTTGACCGACGTCTTCACCAAACACAAGAACATCTTCATTATTCTTAAGCTCATTACGCATTGCATCCGTAATCGCTTGAATCATCGTCATTTGTGCCATAGGTTACTTCGACTCCTTTGCTGTGTATTCTTCCATTTGCTCACGAAGATTACGAGGTAAATCTTCGAACATGAAACCAATAAGATCTGTAACTTTTTGCTTAGGTGCAGCATCTGCTTCTTTCATTGCAGCTTTGATATCTTCTTTCGCTTGGTCAACAATTTCATTTTCTTTTTCTTCAGTCCAAAGACCTTTTGTTTCTAAGAACTTACGGAAACGAACTAAAGGATCTTTTTTCGTCCACTCATCATCTAAATCAGAAGAGCGGTAACGAGTTGGGTCATCCCCAGCCATCGTATGTGGACCATAACGATACGTCATTGTCTCAATTAATGAAGGACCTTCGCCTGCTAATGCACGGTCACGAGCATCTTTTGTTGCAGCGTATACAGCAAGAATATCCATACCATCTACTTGAATTCCTTCAATACCCGCCGCTACTGCTTTTTGTGCAATTGTTTTTGCTGCTGACTGCTTTTCAACAGGTACGGAAATCGCAAAGCGGTTATTTTGTACGATAAATACTGCAGGAGCGTTATATGCACCAGCAAAGTTCATTCCTTCATAGAAATCCCCTTGTGAAGCTCCTCCATCACCTGTGTAAGTGATCGCAATGTTGTTTTTGTTTTTGCGCTTAAGGCCTAATGCTACCCCAGCTGTTTGAATAATTTGTGCTCCAATAATAATCTGAGGGAATAGAACATTTAATCCATCAGGGAATTGGCTTCCTGCAAAGTGTCCGCGAGACCATAGGAATGCTTGATGTAACGGGAGTCCGTGAAATACAATTTGAGGAATATCACGGTAACCAGGTAGAATCCAATCATCTTTATCAAGAGCAAATTGACTTCCTAACATTGATGCCTCTTGACCAGCAACAGGTGCATAGAAGCCAAGACGCCCTTGGCGGTTTAATGAGATCGCACGTTGATCCCAAATACGTGTATAAACCATACGTCTCATCATTTCTTGTAATTGATCATCACTTAAATTAGGCATAGCAGCTTCATTAACAACTTCGCCTTCTTCATTTAAAATTTGGAAAGTTTCAAATTGATTTTCAACTTGTTCTAACGTTTTTGTACTCACTACCTTCACCTCTTCCTTTCGAATAAAAAAATAATAAATTAAGGGAATCTAATGACTATTTGACAAATCTCCCCCATAGGATACCCAAACTCTTACCTTCCATAACCTTTAGAGAAAAGTTTGAAATAAAAAATCATGAAAGCTATTTAATGTCACAAAGTACAGAACAGAGTTTCGTGCTCACTTTCAACTCAAAACATTAACTGTATTAGTCTAATTACCAATTGAGTGATACAACATAACTCACAAAATTAAGTCTACATCACAAAGATAAAATACGTCAATCCCTTTTGCTAATCTAATTTTAAGATTTTTTTCATTGCACTTAGAAAACAATCTCAAACAACTTGTTATATAGCAATTAACAACAACATTAGTACAGATGAGGTTATCTCTCCCTATTGAATCTTTCTCGATTACACAAAAAAGAGCTTAACGTACAATACGATTAGTATTGTACGTTAAGCTCGGCTTTTTCATAAAATTCCCTTTTCAATTGATTATAACGGTCTGTTGATTCATTAAATTGCGCCTTATGTTCAACAACGTTTTCATATATCTCATTCACTTTGTCAATTTGTTCTTGAAGCGATTCCATCGTCAATTCTTCTTGCTGAAGCATTTCAAATAACGCCTTATCCAAGCTAATTGCTTCATTATAACTAACATATAACTGTTGATAGTACTCATAGCGCTCATCCATGGTTGATCTAAGTTGTTCTAATAAATTGCTAAGTTCCTCTCCCTCTATATTCTCAAACTGTTCCTCAATTTTTAGAAACTCTTGATAACCATCCTCTATACTTTCTTTTTCTAGTAATAACATGGATTCTCTAGAGTTTATAGATGAGATTGCTTCTTCTGCTAGTACCACTATTTCTTCAAATTCATTCATACCAAGCGAAATAATCTCTTCAAATAATTCATTTTCTCTCATTTCAGCTTTTTGCAAAGGTTCTTGTTGTTGTTCAAAAGGCACCTCTAATTCTACTGCAGCTTCTAAATGTTGATATACTGATTCTGCCGGGTTCTCCCCACACCCTGTTAATAAGAACGTTGTTAATAAAAGTGCTGCTCCCCATTTCTTAACACTCACCAGCCTTTTCCCCCTTACCATGTACTAAAACTCTACCATAAAACAAACGGAACAAATTAACAATATTTCAATTTCAAAGCTAGTATATGAACAGTTATTTTGTAATATGAGCCTGTCCATCAAATAATTATAAAAGAATCCGTAAAAATGGGCATTCGTCCAACCAACTTGCCTAAGTATGCATAATGTAGTTAGTGAATCGCAGCCAATGCGGTGCAAGAGAAAAAGGAGGAATGTAAAAATGTTTGGTTACGGATATGGTGCAGGTCACGGATGTACTGACCCTTGTGGATATGGTTATGGTGCTCCAGTAGTAGCAGGGGCTGCTTATGCACCTGGTGCTGGAAGAGGTTTCGCGTTAATCGTAGTACTTTTCATCCTGCTTATCATTGTTGGAGCTTCTAAGTTCGGACATTGTTAATAATTATAAGAAGGAATAAGACAAAATTGTCTTATTCCTTCTTTTGTTAGAATATTACTTGATATTTCATTTATTTCTTCATAAAGTAAACGTAAGTGCAAAAGGAGTGATACATAATGTTAACCATGAAAGATGTTGTAAGAGAAGGCGATCCCGTTTTAAGAAAAATAGCTGAAGAAGTCTCACTTCCTGCAAGTGAAGAAGATAAAAAGATCCTACAAGAGATGCTTGACTTCGTTATTAACAGCCAAGATCCTGAGATTGCGGAAAAATACGAATTAAGACCCGGTGTTGGAATCGCAGCTCCCCAAATCGGGATTTCTAAACGAATGTTTGCTGTTCATGTAACAGATGAACAAGACCAATTATATAGTATGGGGTTATTTAACCCAAAAGTAATAAGTCATTCTGTTGAAGAAACACATTTAGAAGGTGGCGAAGGGTGTTTATCTGTAGATAGAGATATACCTGGAAATGTTCCTCGTTATTCAAGAATCACAGTAAAAGGAACCAATTTAGAGGGGGAAGAAATAACATTACGCTTACGAGGATTAGTGTCAATTGTATTCCAACACGAACTTGATCACTTAAATGGCATTATGTTCTATGACCGAATTGAAGGCTTTAAAGATAAATTAAAGAAGGAATTGCCTAATAAGGCATAAAAATGATGATTCATCTCCTGAGGTTGCTCGGAGTTGAATCATTTTTTTATCCAGTTATTACCTTGAACAGCTAAATGCTAACTAACACATACTATACATATAAAAACCCTCACCTATTGGAAAAAACATGAATAAGGAGTGTGGAATCTAATGTTACGAAGATTGAGAAAAAAAATCGTAAAAGGCTGCAAAAACCTTTTACCAAAAAGCCGTTTAATCGAAGTTTAATTAAGACTAATAACGTGAATAATGAACTTTTATGTAGAGGCGAAACCGTACTCGTAAATAAATAACATGAAATGAGATGACATTTGCTTTATAATGAAAATATAACCAATGGTAAGGAGAGGTAGTAACATGTTATTTAAAGTATTTTATCAGAAGAATTTTAATCAAGTTCCTGTTCGTGAATTTACTGAAGCTATTTTCGTAGAAGGCGAAAGCGAAGAGGATGTCAGGAAGAAACTAGCCGATCGCAATTACAATATTGAATTTGTAACACCTGTCTCTGGGGCTTATCTCGAATACGAACAACAAAACGAAAATTTCAAAGTGGAGACTATTTAATTTTATGAAACAAGTAAAAAATAACCAAACTGCAGTATTTGCCTTAGGCGGACTAGGTGAAATCGGAAAAAATACGTATGCAGTTCAATTTCAAGATGAAATTATTTTAATTGATGCGGGGATTAAGTTTCCAGAGGACGAGCTTCTTGGCATCGATTATGTAATACCAGATTATACGTATTTAGTGAGAAATGAAGACAAAATTAAAGGTCTTTTTATCACTCATGGTCATGAAGACCACATTGGCGGGATTCCTTATTTACTCCGAGCAGTAAACGTTCCTATATATGGAGGAAAGCTAGCTCTTGGATTATTAAAAGGAAAATTAGAAGAACACGGTTTGCTTCGTAAAACGAAGTTGCATGAAATTCATGAAGACCAAATCGTTAAGTTTACGAAAACGTCGGTTACATTCTTCCGTACGACTCATAGCATTCCTGATGCTTACGGTATTGTTGTTAAGACACCACCTGGAAATGTCGTTCATACTGGTGATTTCAAATTTGATTTCACACCGGTAGGAGAACCAGCCAATTTAACAAAAATGGCCAAAATTGGTGAAGAAGGTGTACTCTGTTTACTATCTGATAGTACAAATAGTGAAATCCCGGAATTCACTATGTCTGAACGCAAAGTCGGAGAAAGCATTAGTAACATCGTTCGAAAAGTAGATGGACGAGTTATTTTTGCCACATTTGCTTCAAACATCCATCGCCTTCAACAAGTAGTTGAAGCAGCTGTTCAGCAAGGTAGAAAAGTTGCTGTATTTGGTCGCAGTATGGAAAACTCTTTAACTATAGGTCAAGAACTAGGCTATATTAAGGCTCCTAAAAATACATTTATCGAGCCGTCACAATTAAATAAGTTACCTGACAATCAAGTAACGATTTTATGTACAGGAAGCCAAGGCGAACCGATGGCAGCACTTTCTAGGATTGCAAATGGTACACATCGCCAAATACAAATTATACCTGGTGATACAGTTGTCTTTTCATCTTCACCAATCCCTGGAAACACACTAAGCGTAAGCAAAACAATTAATCAGTTGTATCGTGCTGGTGCAGATGTGATTCATGGATCTCTTAATGATATTCATACTTCAGGTCACGGTGGACAAGAAGAACAAAAGTTAATGTTACGCCTAATGAAGCCACAGTATTTTATGCCAATACATGGTGAATACAGAATGTTAAAGATGCATATGAAACTAGCTGAAGATTGTGGAGTACCAAAACAGAATAGTTTCATTATGGATAACGGCGATGTTTTAGCTCTACATCCTGAAGAAGCTGGAGTAGTTGGCAAAGTCCCTTCAGGCTCTGTCTATGTTGACGGAAATGGGATTGGGGATATTGGAAACATTGTCTTAAGAGACAGACGTATTCTTTCAGAAGAAGGTCTAGTTGTTGTAGTTGTGAGCTTGAATATGAAAGAGTTCAAAGTAACAGCGGGGCCTGATTTAATCTCTCGCGGATTCGTTTACATGAGAGAATCTAGTGATTTAATTCACGAAGCACAAAAGTTACTTGCCTCACACCTAAATGACGTGATGGAGCGCAAAACAACTCAATGGTCAGAAATCAAAAATGAAATAACAGATTTACTTGGACCATTTTTATATGAGCGAACGAAACGAAAGCCCATGATTTTACCAATCATTATGGAAGTATAAAAAAAGCGGATGACTTTTTATTGTCATCCGCTTTTTCTTGCAAGAAATCACTTTGGGATTTTTTCATTTTAAAAATAAAAAGGTTGTCCCTCAAATAGTGGATTTCTCCTTTCGCTACATATTACGAAAGGAGAAATCCACTGCTTAAATCACTTGTAAAGCTTTTGTAGCTACACACTTATTACTTTGAGTAACCCCCTACTCCTTCTCTGCTTGTTTCTCTTTTTCTAAATCAATTGATAATAAATATTGAATTAACGCATCCTGTTCTTCTGCTGAGAAGCCATTTTGTGCATCTACCCAATGCTTGTGCCCTTCACCAGTTGAATGAGCATCCCGCAAGCGTTTTGATGCTTTATTGGCCTTAACAACTTTATCACGTAAATCACGATCAACAAGTGCTAATAAACTGTTATATGCATCAGGCATAATTCCTTTTTCTAACGTACTAGGAATACCTAATTGTGACATTTTGTCCTTGCCAACCGCTACACCTCCATCATGTAAATATGGTGGTGAAAACTTTAGCCCTACCAAACCTTTGACCTTATATCCACCTTCATTCCCTTGAGCAAGCGTCAGTTTAACCTGATCCATATCTAGTTGATTCGTTGGGATCTTCACTCTTTCTGCATCTTCCGGTATCGGAATTGGCGTATCTAATGGGTAAAACCATGGTTCTTTTAGCAATTTGACTGTATCTTCAAATGCTTTAGCACGAGAAGGTTCTGCTCCTACAACTTCATTCGGAACGACTCGGTTATTAGTACGCGCAGTTCCTGCATGACAACTTATACAACCTGCACGATCAAACACTTCTCTACCAGATGCTTCCGTTACTGTATACGTTGGCACATCCGATGGCGGCTTTAATGCATTTTGATATGCCGATATAGCATTTAATTCCTCTAAGACTGTATGCCCTTCTGAACCTATTACTGTGCCATTCGGGGTAAAAAGAGAAATATTAGGATAGGTCGGCGGCCGTATCATATCATTAAAGCCATAAACCGTTCTATTATGATCCACTCTTGCTAGTAAGTCACTTGGCTTTTCCTCTAAAGAATTATCATAACGATAGTTTGAATTTGAAGCATTTTGCAGGAGTGTCCCAATATAACGTTCTTTCTCTATATCAAATAACTCGTCGCTTTGATCTGCTTGAGCTAAGAGGTCTGAGTTTTGAGCATGAACATTATTATTTAGTGCCGTTAACCCTTTAAATGGTCCAATAGAAGCAAAGCCATTCCAACCATATGGGTGATCTCCTAACGTAAATGAATCAGGTATCTGTGCTGGATTATTTTTTAAGTCCATTGTTGAATCGAAATTTCCCCTTGGCCAAGCCAACAACGCCTTGTCTACTTCATCTTCTAATTTCTCGGCATCTGGCAAAGCAACAAAGTTTTCCTGCCCTAACTCTTTCTCCTTCATCCAATCTTGATGATTAATAAAAGACTTGATCTTCTCTGCATCCACATCTGTATTCGTAAAGTAGGCAGTAGAATTTGTAGCAAGTGCCATTAGTAACCCTGCGTTAAAATCTGCATTTGGAGCCCCTTCAATTACCTTTCCTGTATCACGGTCTACAGTCGCATGACAAGCCGCACAGGAAATTCCGGCTTTTAGACCGCCCTTCACTAAATTTAATCGGCATCCCAAGCGGGCCAAAAGCTCCTTTAGGCACATCTAAACCCGTTTCGATCATTTGACCTTTTTTAAATGTTTGCCCGCCAATTACAGCATCTTCGGCTAGTTCTACTTTTAAATTGTCCGTCCCTTCTCCTCTCGCTTTTAGGACTGCTTTTCCAATATTAATGACAGATAATGGTCCATCTAAAATTCCTAGTACGTCCGTTATAAATTCTTCATTATTAAACATTTCTTCGTAAAATAAATCACGACCTTCCAGAACAAACGCTCCATCTACTTTGACAGCACCATTATGTAACGAAAGTATCTTTCTCCCTTCGTTAGAGTTTAATAGTTCATTTGCTTCATTCGATGACAAAGACAGTCCCCAAACATCATAACCATACACATCGTTCATTTTATGCTCAATAGGGTGATTCAAAGAGAGTTCTCCAGTAGGATTCACTGCATAACCTGGCTCGAAATAATACAGTCCCATATATACAGCAACAAAAACTGCAGCAATAGTTAAGCCTATAAAAAAACGACGTTTCATATTATCCTCCTGTTAAAAAGTTCACTCTTCTTACTATGAGATTACAAGGTATTTCCTATTCACTCAGATACAGGAATAGTTTAGAGTCTCCGAAACCCAAAAAAGAGAACAGCAAACAGCCATTCCCTTTAAGGTGTTTATCCAAATAATCTTCTCCACGTTTGTGGTCCTACAATCCCATCGACAGTTAGCGCTTCTCTCCTTTGAAAGCTGCGAACTGCCTGTGCCGTCATCGGACCATATATTCCATCAGTTGTAATTCCAAGAGCCTCCTGTACTTGTTTCACATCAGATCCACGTAAAAATGGTGTTTGAACAGCTAAGAGGCGTTGGTAACTTACTCCATTGAATTGCTCAACACGGTCTAGTGCACGCCAAGTTTGAGGCCCTACGATCCCATCCACTGTAATCCTTTCACTACGCTGAAATTGCCTAACTCTTTCTTCCGTTTCTGGTCCAAAGATTCCATCAACAGTAGCTCCAACTTTTTGTTGAACCTCTTGGACATCTCCCCCTCGCATCATCGGTTGAATAAATCGGAGCATTCTCCTCGTTTCACTACGATACATTTCTTCACGTTCATCCGGTTCATCTGTTGGAGATGCATGTTCAGGAGGCTCAATCGTAGATTCAAAATCACGAAGAGCTCCCCGCGTTTGCGGCCCCACAATTCCATCAACTGTAATTGAAGCTGTTCTTTGAAAGCTCATTACTGCATCTGCTGTTTGTCGTCCGAAAACCCCATCGATTGGTCCTGGATGAAATCCAAGCTCCTCTAACCGTTCTTGAAGCGCTCGAATATCATCACCTTGGTCACCACGAGAAAGTATAGAACGCTGTCTAACCCCAGCAACATAGGTAGGCGACTGTGTTGGCCGACTTGATAGGGATGCACCTTCTTCACGTAACCAATTTCTAAAGCTTTGCATACTAATAGATGGACAAGGTTTCCATGAATAACCTGGAAATTCAATATGTCCCCAAACATTATCAACCGGAATATTCAATTCATCCATTAGATACCTTGTTAAATCTAAAGTTGCTCGTCTTTGGACTTCAGGTAACGTCTGGTTTCTAAAATCACCTACCATGCAAATTCCTACTGCATGACTATTGCTATTTCCGACGTGATAACTTACAACTTCTAAGTCATGACAACGACTAATTGAACCATCTCTATCAACAACATAATGATAGCCTATTCCTGGCCAACCTAATTCGTTTACATGATAGCGGGCAAATGCTTCTGCACTACCAGAAGTTGTCGCACTATGATGGATAGCAATGTTTCGAATCGCACTTCTTGCTCTTCTCCTGTACGATCTTGAACGATTAGATGCAAGTGCATTTCTCTTATCAATTATGTTCATGAAATCACCTCGTTGTATATATATGATGAAATGATCCAAAGTGATGTAATGAAACAAAAAAAGAAGGTGTTGAACGAGCACTAGCCCATTGAACACCTCGAGAGTCTTGTTGATCTTTATTCTTTTATACCTAATACACGATTTACTCGCTTTGTCAGCATTTTCATACCGCCTCCACCTGCTTGAAAATGGCGAAGTTGGCCTTCCTCATCAAATACATAATATGCAGGAACATATTCGTTCTCAAATGCATCAGTAAGTTTGTGATCATTATCTACGAAAATTGGTTGACTAATACCATGTTCTTCTGCTACTTTTTTAATTTCTTCTAGATCTAAATCCTTCTCAGAACGAGGCATATGAACAGCAATTACATTCAACTGATCTTTATACAAATCACGAAACTCATTTACGTTTGGCATTGCTTCTTTACACAAACCGCAACTAATTGACCAAAAATGAAAAAGTGTTGGTTTATTACCTACTAATTCATCTTTCGTCACTTCACCATTTAACCAAGTTGAAGCTCCTTGTAGCTCCGGCATCTGAGATCTTAATTTTAACGCCATAATAAAACCTCCTCTTTTTTTAGGCTGTCTTCGCATACTTTGTTGTTTTTATGGGGTACGTATCCTTCACATGTTCGTTCCATTGCGCTCTAGCCACTCGCTTTCCGCGGGGAGGTGCCGAGCCTCCTCGGCTGCGCCTGTGGGGTCTCGCCCCTACCTCTACATCCCGCAGGAGTCGAGTGACTTCCGCTCCATTTCACTAAGAGGAAAACTATTTATAGCAACACCCTTTACGAAAACAGCCTTTTTTAAAGCATCTAGGATAAAAAAAGGCCTAACATCACTGCTAGACCCTTTATCTTTCCTTTTTTCTTACACTTTAAGTGTTTCTTGACCTGGCTTCCAGTTTGCAGGGCAAAGGCCACCAGTTTGTAGGGCTTGAAGTACACGAAGTGTTTCGTCTACATCACGGCCAATGTTGTTATGGTTAACAACAGAGTACATTAACTCACCTTCTGGGCTGATGATGAATAGTCCACGAAGAGCAACACCCTCTTCTTCAATAAGAACTCCATACTCTCGAGAAACAACGTGATTTGTATCAGCAGCAAGTGGATACTTTAACTCACCAAGACCATTTTCATCACGAGCTGTGTTGATCCATGCTTTATGAGTATGAACTGTGTCAGTTGATACTCCGATTACTTCAGCATCTAAGTCTTCGAACTCATCATAACGATCACTTAAAGAAGTTATTTCAGTTGGACAAACGAAAGTGAAGTCCATTGGGTAGAAATAAAGAACTGTCCACTTATCGTTTTTCATGTTTTCTTCAAGGCTAACCTTTGCAAATTCTTTGTTTGGCATAACTGCGTCCATTTCAAAACGCGGTGCTTGCTTTGCTACCATACGTTTGTCTGTCATATGTAAAACCTCCAATTTAAAAATAAATTTACTATACAGCCGTCATTATAAAAGAAGATTTAACACTAGTCAATATTAATTAATAATAAATATAAATTAATATGTTTTCTTCTATTACATCAGCACCAATTGTAGTATACCCATAGTTGTAGCTAATAAACGATCTTTTCAAATTAAATTATACCAGTCCTTTCCACGTAATGCGACAAATATGCTTATCATTCTCAGTAAAGCTCTTTCGCTTTACTGAGAGAAGTAATTTTTTTATGCTGTATTAATATTCACCTATCAAAATTGTTTGAATGTATAACCGAACGGGAATAGCTTTGATAGAGTTATTAAATTATAGGAGTGATTAAATGGAACCATGGCTTAACCAGCTTACAGAAGGGACATTTCTTGTAGGGGTGATCACACTCGTCGGTCAAATGGTATTGGCTATCTTAGCTTTTTTGATCGCGCGTTCAATTGGGAAAAGAATAATTCAAGGTGGATTTTCAAAAATGGAATTGCAAAAAGGGATGTCCGCCCCCCGCGTAAAAACACTTGAGAAGCTTTCAGTGAATGCATTTTCCTATGTACTCATATTCGTATTTATTACGATTATTATTAGTATTTTTGGACTTGACGCAACCGGGTTAATTGCTGGTGCCGGTGTTGTCGGTCTAGCAATTGGTTTTGGGGCACAAGGTCTAGTGAGCGATGTTGTCACAGGCTTTTTCATACTCCTAGAAAGACAAATCGATGTAGGAGAATATGTTACTGCTAGTGGAGTTGATGGCATTGTTGAAGAAGTTGGCTTACGAAATGTTCAGATAAGAGGCTTCGATGGTACATTGCATTACATACCGAATAGAGGGATAACAAATGTTAGCAATCATTCGCGCGGTAACATGAGAGCACTTGTTGATATGAGTATTTCATATGATGATAATATTGATGAAGCTATGGCTGTTTTACAAGATGCTTGCGATAAAATTGCAACAGAAGATGAAACGATTAAGGAAGGACCCAATGTCGTTGGTGTTCAAGGCCTTGGCGATTCGGACGTTGTGATTAGAGTAATTGCAAAAACTAAAAATATGGAGCAATGGGCTGTTGAAAGAAAACTACGGAAAGCATTAAAAGAAGCACTTGATGCTAATAACATTGAAATTCCATATCCGCATCAAGTCTATATTGAAAAGAAAGAGCAATAAAAAATCAATACATTAAAAAGGAGGCTGAAACATACCAGCCTCCTTTTTAATTATTGTTAATGGCCTATTTTTTGTTCAACTTGTTGACATACTTCTTGTGCTGACATTCCATGCGCATTGATAACAGAACCTTTAATGGCTGCATCTTGAACACCCATCACATTTTGATCTTGCCCTGTAATGACACAGCAGTCACACCCTTGTGCATCTTGTTCCTGCTTTAATTGAACAACATCATAACCCATTGATTGTAGTTCTTGTTGTACAGCTGTAAGCGATTGCTCGACACCAATTTTTGGCATGTTTCGTACCTCCACTAATTAAAAGTTTAATTCACTTCAATAATTAAACTCCCCAAAAATATGGTAACTATGCATGAAATATCAAAACTTACGCTTATAAAAAGAGGCTGTCTAAAAAAGCCGGTTCTTTGACCTTTTAGACAACCTCGAAGCAATAAGTTAAATCGTTGCAATCTTTTGGAAGGGGTATCCCCCAAAGGTAAGATTTTGACCTTTTGGGATACCCCGAGACAAATATATTTACTTAGTTAAATAGTCAACAATGGTTTGAACCGCAAAACCAATGGCATTCTCATTTGGTTCTAATCGCGCATCATGAAGGCCATACTTACTATCAACACCGAGCCAGAACATAAAGCCAGGAATTTCTTCTAAGAAATAACCAAAATCTTCCCCAGTCATTGCCTCATCACATATAACAAGGTTGACGGATTCCTGACCTTTCAAATATTCAATAAAATCATTTGTAACACTTTCCTCATTATAAACTTGACAATAATTAGCTCCATAATCTATGGAAATGGAGCAATCAAAGCCGATCTCCATCCCTTTTGTAAGATCTTCAATTCGTTTTTTTATTAACTTCATCGTCTCGATTGAACGTGTTCGAATCGTTCCTTCAACCACAGCCGTATCAGCAATAATATTTTGTTTTGTCCCACCCTTAATAACTCCAATTGTTACAACACCGGCATCTAATGGATTGACATTCCTAGATACAATCGTTTGTAATTGGGTGACAAGATGACTTGCTGCAACGACCATATCGTTAGCAGTATGAGGATAGGCTGCATGGCCCCCTTTTCCTTTTAATGTTATAAATAACTCAGATGTATTTGCAAATAACATGCCTGTCTTTATTGCGATCGTACCGACCGGATATTCAGGAGCAATATGAAGCGCCATAATTTGATCGGGTTTCCATTCCATTAACTCCGCTGATTCAAGCATAAGCTTCGCACCACCTGGCCCCTCTTCAGCAGGTTGAAAAATAAACACTTGATTATATTTTGGTTGTTGATGAGCAAAAAACGATAACACGCCCAAGGCAATAGTCATGTGTAGGTCGTGACCACATGCATGCATTGCTCCTTCATGCGTTGAGCGAAAGTCCGTATAAGACGTTTGTTCAACAATTGGCAACCCGTCAATATCTGCACGATAACCAATCGTTTTAGAAGAATCTAATCCTTTAACATGAACTAATATCCCTGTTTTCCACTTTTTTATCGTTAACAGCTCTTGAGGCAATCGACCAATCTGCTCTAATAGATATTTTTGTGTCTTCACTTCTTCATAACCAAATTCTGGTATTCGATGTAGATCACGCCGTATTTGTGTGAGTTGCTCAACTGATAACATTAGAGTTCACCTTCATCACATTTTGTAGCTTTTCTTCAAAAGTCTTCATAAATAAAATAACCTCTTCACTAGTCAATGTTAACGGCGGCAATAATCGAATGATTGTTTGTTGAGTCACATCTACCATTAGTCCTTCTTCAAGCAACTGACGTTGAATCTCTTTTACTGATGAAGCTTCCAGATTCATGACAATGCCAAGCATCATGCCTTTGCCGCGGACATCAGAGATTACACTCGGAAACTGTTCTTGTAATTTTGTGACAGATCCATGTAGCTCTGAAGCAACACGATTGCCTTCCTCCAGCTGACCTTTTTCCATCAAAACATCAATAACTGCGTTCCCTAATGCAGCACTTAATGGAGATGGTCCAAAGGTTGTGCCATGATCACCAGGTTTAAACAAGTGAGCATAACGCTCTGCAACAATAATCCCTCCCAGTGGAAGGCCTCCCCCGATCCCTTTTGCAAAAAGAATGACGTCAGGTATGATACCGGCATGCTGGTACGCAAAAAAGGTTCCAGTACGACCAACTCCTGTTTGGATTTCATCCATACAACAAAGGACACCGTATTCCTTACAAAGTCTTGAGATCTCTTGTAAGTATTCTGTTTCAAGCGTTACAATACCACCAGATCCTAGGATAGGTTCAACAATTATAGCAGCTGGTTTATTTACTTCAAATATTTCTTTTAACGCTTTCACATCATGAGCTTCCACCTCATAAACAGGTGTATCTGTTACAGGGAAGTCTTGGTATACTCCTTTTTGCCTTGTTAACTTTAAAGCCCCTAAAGTTCTTCCGTGAAAGCTCTTTTTAAGGACAACGACTCCATTACGCTCTTCCTCTTGTTCTTTTGACCACTTATGAACAAATTTTAATGCAGCCTCTGTTGCTTCGGCCCCAGAGTTTGCAAAGAAAACTTTTCCTCTGATTGAATTTACAACCATTTTCTCAGCTAAAGTGATCGCTGGCTTGTTATAAAAATAATTTGATATATGAAGGAATTTAGATGCTTGACTCGTAAGTGCTTTCGTAATCTCAGGATGAGAGTGGCCTAATATATTAACAGCCAACCCTGTAAATAAATCTAAATATTTCTTACCATCTTCATCAAATAGATAGTTTCCTTCTCCACGATCAATCACAATCGGTAAGCGTCCATATGTAGACATAATCACTTGTTTGTCACGTTCTATCCAGTTTGACACAAAATGCTCCCCTTTCACTCTAGGTATGGAAAGAGCTTTGCCGAAAGGATCATCCCTAACAACAAAGCTGCTTGTCCACTACTTATCTATCTTCATTTAAACGACGAAGTTCTTGCTTAATTTCTGTTTTCCCTTTTGTCTTTTCATCAATTTCTTTAATAACACGTGCTGGTGTACCAGCTACTACTGTATTAGGAGGAACATCTTCA
This sequence comes from Halalkalibacter sp. HAAS-P013, assembly GCF_056619925.1. NCBI lineage: Bacteria > Bacillati > Bacillota > Bacilli > Caryophanales > Bacillaceae > Halalkalibacter > Halalkalibacter sp. HAAS-P013. The sequence goes on along the minus strand of NZ_JBWQTU010000003.1, from coordinate 73,225 downwards.
GTTACGATTGCTCCAGCAGCTACAACAGCGCCTTTCCCTACAGTTACACCTTCTAAGATAACACAATTCGCACCAACTACCACATCGTCCTCGACAACTACTGGCTTTGCAGAAGGTGGCTCGATTACTCCAGCTAGTACAGAACCAGCACCAATGTGACAGTTCTTTCCTACTGTTGCGCGTCCTCCTAATACAGCGTTCATATCAATCATCGTTCCTTCACCAATGACAGAACCGATATTAATACTAGCACCCATCATGATAACAGCATTGTTTCCGATCTCAACTTGATCACGGATGACAGCACCAGGCTCAATGCGCGCTTGAATTCCTTTCATATCAAGAAGCGGAATAGCGGAGTTACGACGATCATTCTCAACAACATAGTCTTCAATTTTCGCTTCATTTTCTTTTAATGCAGGCTCAATATCACTCCACTCACCAAAAAGCACTCCTACAGACCCTGTAATAAACGCTTTTGTATCAGCTCCAAAGTTTAAGTCCTCTAATTCACCTTTAATATGTACTTTAACCGGAGTTTTCTTTTCACTTTTAGAGATAAATTGAATAATCTCATTTGCATCCATCATTTTCATGTTTCGTCCTCCTACCTTTCTAAAACAATCTCTTCATTATGATAAAGATTTCACTGAAAAAAAGCAATGGAAAAAGACTGTTTTTCGACATTGTTTTCATCCTAGTATAACTAACAACAATGTAATAGTGATGACACTGAGAATTGTGGAAACTAACGTTACACTAGAGACAAGTCTAGGGTGTGCATCAAATTGAACAGCATACATAACAATGGTCGCTGCTGATGGCATGGCCGAAGAAACAATTAACACTTTTGCCATTGTTGGATCCATAGGGAGCAATAACGTAATCCCAAACCCAATAGCCGGAGAAACAAGCAGTCTAATTATAGTAGAATAAGTTACTTTTCCCCATTCAAATCCCCCCCATTGAATTCTAGCTAATTGCATCCCTAAAATAATCATTACTGTTGGAATGGCCGCTTCTGCTATAATATCAACTGTTACAAGGACATTGTCTGGCAAAGACACATTAAATATCTTCAAGAAAAGACCAATAACCACTGCATATGTTGCCGGCATTTTAAATACTTCTTTAAGGGCAACCCCAAACCCAGCCTTGCCTCTCGCAGCATAATAAACTCCGAAACAATTCATCACAATTGATTGTAAGACAAGAAACATAACGGCATACGCAAACGCCTCTTCACCATAAGCAAACAATATGATAGGGGCACCGTAGTTTCCTGCATTCATAAAAGCAGTTGACAGGATCAAACCACTTTCCATTGATTGATTGTATCTCATAATTTTGACGTAGACTTTATTAATAACTATTAAACTAAAAAGTAAGATAATAGAAAAAATAACCATATATAAAGATTGGACATCTAATTCAGAACTATAAAATGTTCGAAATACTAAACAAGGTGTCATGATAAATATAGCAACCGTCGATACTGGTTTTATATCGGTTTTCTTCCATTTTTGTACTATGAATCCAATAATAAAAACAAAAAAAACAGGCAAAACCACTTGTATGAAAATATCCATTTGAATCCTCTCCAACCAAACTTCCAAAATTAAGTATATCGCTAATTATACTCCTCTATTGGTTAACATGAATAGATCAAATGCAATATTTCCCCGGCAAGAAAATGAAAAAAGATACAAAGAATGAGATAAACCGACAATAATTGTATTATATAAACAAAACACAAAACCATCTGTAGTATAACAGCCTCTGCATAAAAAATGCAGAGGCTGTTATTTATTCACTACTATGCTCTACTTTTGGAATTGCGCTTCCTCTGTCGATCCTTTTAAAGCCGTCGTCGATGACGTACCTCCCGAAACAACTTGAGAAATTTCATCAAAATACCCAGTTCCTACTTCGCGCTGATGTCTTGTTGCTGTATATCCTTTTTGTTCGCTTGCAAATTCTGCCTGTTGCAATTCAGAGTAAGCACCCATACCGCGCTTTTTATATCCATGAGCGAGTTCAAACATACTATGATTAAGTGCATGGAAACCTGCCAGCGTTACAAATTGAAACTTATAACCCATTTTCCCTAACTCAACTTGATACGTTTCAATCGTTTCTTTATCTAGATTTGCTTCCCAATTAAATGAAGGCGAACAATTGTAAGCAAGCATTTTACCAGGATATTGTGCATGAATGGCATCTGCAAACTGTTTCGCTTCTTCTAAAGACGGTTTTGATGTTTCGCACCAAATTAAATCAGCATACGGGGCGTAAGAAAGACCTCTTGCAATTGCTTGATCAATTCCTGCATTTGTTCGATAAAATCCTTCAGGTGTACGTTCCCCCGTAATAAATCGTTGATCAGCCGGATCAATATCACTAGTGATTAAATCAGCTGCATCTGCATCCGTCCTAGCAACAATAATCGTTGGCACTCCACTTACATCAGCAGCAAGTCGTGCTGCTGTTAAATTACGAATAGCTGTCTGTGTTGGAATAAGAACTTTCCCTCCAAGATGACCGCATTTTTTTTCTGAGGCGAGCTGATCTTCAAAATGAACTCCCGCTGCTCCTGCTTCAATCATCCCTTTCATTAATTCAAATACATTCAATTGGCCACCAAAGCCAGCTTCTGCATCTGCCACAATCGGAGCAAAATAATCAATATTCCCTTTCCCCTCCATGTGTTGAATCTGATCAGCCCGCTGCAATGCTTGATTGATCCGCTTCACTACACTCGGAACACTATTAGCTGGGTACAGACTTTGATCTGGATACATTTGACCAGCAAGATTCGCATCAGCAGCTACCTGCCACCCACTTAAATAGATAGCTTTCAAACCTGCCTTCACCTGTTGAACAGCTTGATTTCCAGTTAGTGCACCTAGGGCGTTCACGTAATCCTCTTCCTTTAATAACTTCCATAGCTTCTCGGCACCTCTTTTAGCAAGTGTATGCTCAACTTGAACAGACCCCCTTAACCGAACGACATCTTCAGCTGAATAAGGTCTTTCAATCCCATTCCACCTGAGGTCTTCTCCCCATTTTTTCTCCAACTGTCTTACTTCCATTTGTCTAGACTCCATATGCATACTCATTTTCCATCTCTCCCATCTATTATTTTTTTATTAATTTAGTAGTTGATATCCAGGCAACGTTAGAAACTCTTCAAATTCATCGTTTTCAATTAATTTAGTAAATAAATCTGCAGCTTCGTTAAACCTTCCTTGTTCCCACCTCTCTTCTCCAAGTTCAACACGTAAAACTTCTAACTCCTCTTCTTGAATGCATTTAACAAATTCTAAAGTGATATTGGTTCCATTATCAAGTACCCCTTTTGGATGTCTAATCCATTGCCATACTTGCGCACGGGAAATTTCTGCAGTTGCTGCATCCTCCATTAAATTTCGAATTGGCACCGCACCATTCCCATTCAACCAAGATTCGATATACTGAATTCCTACACTAATGTTCATACGAAGACCTTCTTCTGTAATTGACCCATTAGGTACTTCGATTAATTCCATTGCACTAACTTCTACATCTTCTCTCTTTTTATCAATTTGATTAGGCGTTGGCATATAGCGATTGAACACTTCTTTTGCTATAGGTACAAGAGCTGGATGTGCTACCCATGTACCATCATGCCCATCACGTACCTCTCTCTCTTTATCTATGCGCACCTTTTCAAACGCTTCTCTATTTTTTTCTTCATCATTTTTTACTGGTATTTGTGCAGCCATTCCTCCAATAGCCGGTGCTTCTCTTCGGTGACACGTTTTAATTGTTAACAGCGAATAGGCCCTCATAAATGGTGTCGTCATTGTTACTTGACTACGATCAGGAAGTACGACGTCAGGATGATTTCGAAAACGTTTTAAATAGCTGAAAATATAATCCCACCTTCCACAGTTTAAGCCTGCTGAATGATCTTTTAATTCAAATAAAATTTCGTCCATTTCAAATGATGCCAAAATCGTTTCAATTAAGACTGTTGCTTTAATCGTCCCTTTTGGAATAGCTAATTGCTTTTGCGCGTAAATAAATACATCATTCCATAACCTAGCTTCAAGATGGCTTTCTATTTTTGGTAAATAAAAATATGGTCCAGTCCCTCTACTTATTAATTCCTTAGCATTGTGGAACATGTATAAACCAAAATCAACAAGACTTGCAGAAGCCGGCTTCCCATCTAATATTAGATGTTTTTCTTCCAGGTGCCAGCCGCGCGGTCTTACAACCAAGGTTGCGGTATTCTCATTTAACTGATAGCTTTTACCTGTTTTCGTATTTTCATAATTAATTGTTCTTCTAATTGCATCACGGAGATTCACTTGCCCTTGTATTGTATTTTCCCAAGTTGGAGCATTAGCGTCTTCAAAATCAGCCATAAAAACATGCGCACCTGAATTTAATGCATTAATTACCATTTTACGTTCAACTGGACCCGTAATCTCGACCCGACGATCTTGTAAGTCTTTCGGAAGTGGAGCAATCGTCCATTCACTTTCTCTAATATGCGTTGTAGAGTCTAGGAACGTGGGCAATATTCCTTGATCCAATTCTTCTTGCCGTATTTGCCTCCGTTGTAAAAGTTTCTCACGACGTCCGTTAAATGTTCTGCATAGCCCTTCAACAAATGCTAAAGCCTCGGTCGTTAAAATTTCATGACAACTCTGATCGACTAGACCAACCACTTGTAACCCTTGCTTCATTTTCTGTCTCACTAATTTTCTCCTCCTCTTCTTCAATCTGTATTAATACAGTGTTTATATTATGATATTATCATATAACAGAGGTGTGGTTTCCGCAACCATTTTTTTCTTTTTTTCTGAATTTTCTATGCCCAATAACAAAGGAGCTCCAATTGGGTCTCTTTTGGACCTTGGAACTCCTTCACTATAGGCTTTTTTCTTTAGTGTTTGTTTGTTTTTCTTAGCCAAGCATATGATAAAATGTCTTTCTCTGATTTGGCTTCAAAAAGTAATTCATAATTATCTAACTTATAAACAAACATCCAGTACCCATCCATTTCGTTCATCTCACTTTGATCAGGGGTACCCAGCTGTCTTCTCATTTCCTCACTTGTAAGTTGATTTTCTTCAATATTTATTGCAATTGCCACACCTTTGTTCGTATGTGGGTCAAAAAAATAGGTTGCCTGTTCATAGTCCCAATAAACACCACCTTCATAATGTCCCTGCGCTTTAGGTTCACCTAATCGTCCCAACACCTCATCCATACTTTGCTCTATATTAGCCTGAATCGGTAAAAAAAAACCATTATATCCTTGCTCTATCCACTTAAAAGACAAAAATGAATCATTATTACTCATGACGGGTAAAGAAAATTGATCCTGATTTTTTTCACTTGAATATTCACCTGAGACTTGTACGCACCCTACTAATAACAACACTAAAATGATAGTTAATACACTCTTCATTTCGCTCACCTCGTATTATCCGAATAATAAAAGCCTTGACGAACATGAAGCAAATTAACCTTATCATTATATGTAATTAATAACTCTTCATGACAACAAAAAAATAGATGACTCCAGCGTCCTTTATGATGTACAAGGAAGGCTAGGTCATCCAAAACTACATTATCCTTCTTTCCGCGTTTTTTTAAAACCCCTAACTTCGGTTTTAAATATTTTCAAAATACCAACACTCATAACTAACAGAACGATGGTTAATGGAAAAGCACTAACTATAATTGCTGTTTGAAGTGCTTGCAATCCACCAGATGCCATTAACACAATAGCTGAGGCAGACAGTATTAAACCCCAAGATATCTTTATAAAATTAGATGGATCCATATCTCCTTCCGTAGTTTGCATTCCTAAGACAAAAGTCGCTGAATCTGCAGAAGTAATGAAAAACGTTGTAATCAGCAAAACCGTAATAACTGATAAGACACCACCTAAAGGGAGATGCTCATAAACGAAAAATAAACCCGTTTCTAAACTTTGTCCGGCTACATCAATTCCATGTATTAAGTCTAAGTTTATCCCGGTTCCACCAAACACGCAAAACCAGAATGCGCACACAAGGGTCGGGACGACTAGCACAGCAATTGTAAATTCTCTAATCGTACGCCCTTTTGAGACCCTAGCAATAAACATTCCTACAAATGGCGACCATGAAATCCACCATGCCCAGTAAAAGATTGTCCAACCTTGTGTCCATTCAGCTCTCGCCTCATCAAAAGGAAAAATTCGTAAACCCATTTGAGGTAAATTTTGAATGTATTCACCTAATGTATGTGTAAATAAATTAAACAAAAACAAAGTAGGTCCTAAAATAACCATTGCAATCAACAAGAGCGTTGCTAAAACCATGTTCGTATTACTTAAATATTTAATTCCACGCTTGATTCCCGTACTAGCAGAAATTATAAATAATACAGTAATGATCAAGATAATGATTAGTTGTACCGTAAAATTAACAGGGATTCCTATCAAATATCCTAATCCTGCATTAATTTGTTGCGCCCCTAACCCAAGTGAAGCACAAACTCCAAAAATTGTGGCAAATACGGCAATAATATCAACCGTATATCCAAGTGGACCATTAACACGATCTCCAAAAACCGGATGCAATGTTGCGCTCATTAGACCAGGTGCATCTTTACGAAATTTAAAATAAGCAAGAGCTAAGGCAACAACTGCATAGATGGCCCAAGCATGAAAGCCCCAATGTAAATACGTATACCGGAGAGCAAGAAGAGCAGATTCTTCTGTACTTCCTTCACCAGTTGGAGGAGCAGCATAATGGGAAACAGGCTCAGATACTCCGTAAAATAAAAGACCAATCCCCATACCAGCACTAAATAACATCGCAAACCATGTTGCTCTATTGAAATCTGGTTTATCCGTATCTTTCCCAAGTTTGATCTTGCCGTACTTACTAAAAATTAAAATTAGCGAAAAGATCAAAAAGAATGTAGCCGCTAAGTTATAAAACCAGCCAAATGCACTTAAGAAAAAGGCTTGTGCAATCCCCATTATGTCCCCAAGCTGCTCTGGAAACAACGCTCCCCAAATAACAAAAACGAGAGCAATAACAACCGATATCTTATAAGTAATGGTTAAATTCTTCACGCTTTTTATCTCCTTCCTTTCCTACTACTATCTCTCTAAATTAGCTTGCGACAAAACACACATAATTATTTATTTGAAAGCGATCCATACAAAAAGAGAGCTCAGCTTTCGCTTGAACTCTCTTTCAGCATCAATTCTTCGTTTTTTTCTTGACGATCATTTTCCATATAAATGCTTCTGCTTGGAAATGCAACTGATACATTTTCTTCTTCTAATATTTTCAAAATTTCAAAATTAATCTCTTCTTTAATTCTAAACCATTCAACCCAGACAATCGTTTTTGTAAAAAAGTAAATGTAAATATCCAAACTAGAACTATTAAATTCGTTGAAACGAACCATGATTAAATCTTGGTCAATTTCATCATGAGATCTAAGTACAGATTCAATTCTTCTCGCGCAGGTTTCAAGCTTGTCTTTTGGAGTTGAATACGTTACACCTACTGTAAACGCAATTCGACGCTTCCCCATCTCTGACCAGTTCGTTATAGGCTCATTAGCTAAAGTAGAATTAGGAATGGTAACGATCGAATCCGAGAACGTTCGAATTTGTGTACTTCTAAAACTAATATCTTGGACTGTTCCTTCAACCGAAGGCGTTTGAATCCAATCCCCTTTAGAAAATGGCTTCTCAGTAATAATAATAACTCCACCAAAAAAGTTCCCGATAGTATCTTGAGCTGCCAATGCAAATGCTAGTCCACCAAGACCCAAACCAGCTATAAAACCACTGATTTCATATCCCCACTCACTTGCGACAACAACGATAACCAAGGCAACCACAGCAAAGCGCAAAATTTTTGATACAAAAGGAACAAACATGCTATGTTCGTCTAAATCAACATTACGAGCAAGTTTAATAATTGCCATTGAGTATTCCGATGTATAATTAAAAAGCCCCCAACCAATTAACATAATAATAATCGATCTATATAAGTGTTCCACAAATTCAATTGTCGTAAAATGAAAAGGTAAATACACTAGGGCTAAATATGTACCTATTACAATCCATAAAACTCGAATCGGCTTTTCAAAAGACATTAGAAGATTTGAAAAGAATTCCGTTGGAGTTTTCTTTAGCATCAATAAAATAAGTTTGAAAATATATCGAGTAAATAATTTCCTAAATAACAAAAACACTGAAAATATGGCAATTGCTATTCCAATGTCTGTCCATTCTAAACGGTTCAATGAATGGACAAAAGCATCCCATTTCCAATTATCAATCTCCATTAAAATCCCACCTTTGCATATAGTATTTTATCATAGGTAGGACAAAATGGTATAGAAAACAATATTGTATTAATTACTCTTGCTTTTTCTATAATTTGTCAAAAATAAACAAAGCGGGGTGTCCCAGGGCCTTGACTTTGACCTCTTGGACACCCCGACTTTTGAAACACTCTTCACTTAAAAATAACTCAATATTATTTTATTCGTCATTTTCTTTAGTAGTTGTTCTTGCATCTACAACGTCACCAAAGGTCGCCCACTCTTTGCCCATTTCCACTAAAGTTTCGGAAAAAGGTTGATTCATTTGATTACTCATTTCTTTTCGCAGATCTCGCCCACGTTCACTATTCATGAACATGACTCCTGCTGCTCCTATAGCGCCGCCAACTATTGAACTTACGATATAACTTGACCTGGATGGTTTTGACTTTTTAAACATATAAATCTAATCCCTCCCATTTATCGTCTCGTCCTTACTTTTACACAAAGAACAATTGTTATGCAAAACAAATAAGAATATTTTTGATTGATGCTTATGTATATGTAAGCAAATATCTAGCCCATTTTGTGATACACTTATACATACATTCATAAAAGGAGTAGATTTATTTTGAGTTTAAAATCATCGATCTATAAAATGCTCAGAATTTGGAATGATATTGACGCAGTTAGAAAAGGCAAGGTTGGAAAGAGATTAGGCAGACGTGTAGTTGGACGCACTTCTGGAAAAGCGATAAGAAAACTATTTAAATAATTATCCTTTTATGTTAGAGGTGCCGAGGGAGATGCTTTTATCTTTTCAGGCACCCTTTTTTCATTTAAAAAGGAGGTGCCTAGGTTTTCACCTCTATGACACCCCCAACTTTATTATTTACTTTTCTTTAAACTCATCTTTTCGATTGACTGTCAATCGTGCCTTCAACATACGCATCACTTACTTGCTCATGCGTTTCCGCTAATCCTTGTTCAACTTCTTCTGTACTTTTATAATCGGAAGGTTGATATGAATTCTCTGCGACGCCTTCTGATGACTTTAATGAATTTTTATCCTTTTGATTGGCCAATAGAAACCCCTCCTTTTTCTTCAGTAGTATTTGTCACCTATGACAAAATATAATGAGAAAAACTGGGACCAAATATCTTATCAAAACCAAAACAAAGCTTTAACTTTTACATCGTTTCCTTATTCAACTTGCTATTATTTTCTTTTTGAATCAACCATTTCATGAAGCGTCTTTCTTTTTCATCTGTTTTTCTAGTTAAGCTTTTTTCAACAGAGCGCCTTAAACTTGGATATTTAATATCTCCATTCATTAGCACATACCTCCTGCATTGGTGTTTTTTACTCCATACCCTGTTTGCGCTTTTAGTAAACATGAATAGTGAATTTTTTAAGAAAGCCTGTTTGTAACTTGAGGTGTCTCTACTGATGTCTGTTGAAAAGAAATGATAAAAGATGTTCCTTTTTCACTCGTTTTAACGTCTATATTGGCAAAATGACGTGAGGCAATGCTATAACAAATAGCTAAACCAAGTCCTGTACCGTTATCTTTTGTCGTAAAAAATGGTGTACCGATATTTTCCAATACCTCTTTCTTAATTCCGGGACCGGTATCTGCAATTTCTAATATTACGTTCTCATTACTTGTGTACGTCTTTAATGTCAAAATCCCGCTAGCTTCCATTGCCTCTAGACCGTTTAACCCTATATTTAAAATTAACTGTCTAATCTCTTTTTCATCTAAATAAAGCTGTGGACATTCTGCTAAATCTAATAACACAGATTTGTTATTCATCAGTGCTTCTGCTCTTAGTAAAGGATGCAAGGTTGTCACAATTTCGTTTAAGTCTTTTTTCTTTCGATTATTTGCTTTATCTTTTGCTAACGTCAGAAACTCTGTAATGATTCCGTTTGCCCGGTGCAACTCATCAATCATTAAATTAATGTATTCCTCAGGCTGCGGATGATGACTCTGATTTTTTGCTAGTTGAAGAAAGCCCAGTACAGTTGTCATCGGATTACGTATTTCATGTGCAATTCCTGCTGCCATTTCGCCTACTAGATTTAATCGATCTAAGCGAGAAACCTCTTTTTCTAAATCGACTAGTTCTGTTATATCTGTAATGGTGCTAATGATGCAAGGCTCACCATTGATTGTTGCTGTTTCTGTTGAAAGCAAACCTTCTCGCCTTTCACCTTTTTTGGTCACATATGTAATTTCTTTATTATATATTCCCACTTGTAAATCTTTCGGGCTTGTCTCCGTAACAGTTTGCTCCCTTGTATCAGAATGAATGGCAAGCACGTCATTACTTAATGTAGCAAGCTCCTCGAATTGATAACCAGAAAACTGAATCCAACTTTGATTTACATCAACATATCGTTGATCGGCTAATGAACGAATGGCCATTAAATTAGGACTAAGTTGAAAAATCTTTTGGAATCGTTCGTGAGACACCTGGAGTTCCTCATTCGCTTTTAGCAATTCCTTCGTTTTTTCATTAATAATATTTTCAAGATTATTTTGCTTTTCTTGCAATTTTGAAGACTGTTTTTCTAATTGAGAATTTTTTCTCTCAATTTCTAGTTGTTTTCGGTAAATTTGAACAAACGCTTCGACTTTGCTTCGCAGAATAATTGGATTAAATGGTTTAAATATGTAATCAATAGCTCCGCTTAAGTAACCTGTTGAGACATGTTCATTCGCTTTACTTAATGCAGTTATAAATATTATCGGAATATGGCATGAATTTTTTCTTTGTTTGATGATTTCTGCCGTCTCAAATCCATTTAAACCTGGCATTTGGACGTCTAATAAAATTACTGCAAAATCATAGTGTAATACTTTCTTTAAAGCTTCTTCTCCTGACTTTGCGCTTACTAATAAATAGTGTTCAGAGTCTAACACAGCCTCTAAAACCATTAGGTTTTCTGGTCGATCATCAACCATTAGTATTGCAACCTTTTCGTGAGCAGACATAACTTTACCCCTCTAATTCACTTCTGATTTTTTTAATATATATCTTTTCAGCAGAATTAACTTCTTCGTATAATTCTGCTGATCGGTACATGCTAATCGACTCTTTTGAGCCAAGACCTAAATAACCATTTTCACTTAAACTATCATAAAAAAGAGTATACACTCGATTAGTTAGTTGCTTATTAAAATAAATAAGTACATTTCTACAAACAATCATGTGAAACTCATTAAAGGAATGATCAGTTACTAGATTATGGTGGGCAAAGACAATATTGTCAATAAGGAAAGAATGAAGCACTACCTCACTATCACACACAGAATAGTATTCAGAGAATTCCTTCTTCCCTCCTGCTTGATGGTAATTCTTCGTGTATAATTTCATATGTTCAAGTGATACCTTGCCTAGCTTTGCCTTCTCAATAATTTCTTCATCCATATCGGTAGCATAAATCTTTGTTTTTTCAAGAAGTCCTTCTTCAAACAAAACAATAGCCATAGAATATACTTCTTCCCCTGATGAACAACCTGCATGCCAAATTCGAATAAAGGGTAAATTTCGTAAAACCGGTACAATTTCTGTACGAAATGCTTTAAAGAAACTTGGATCTCGAAACATTTCTGTTACATTAATGGAGAAATCACGTAACAATTGTTTCATCAATTCAGGCTGATACAACACTTTTGCCTGAAATTCTGAAATAGTCTTAACATCCTCAATTTGAGCACGGTACCATATTCTTCTTTTAATAGATGAATAGGCATAATTTCGAAAGTCATACCCGTACGTTTGATAAATTCCTTCAAGTAATAATTCAATTTCTGTTCTCTCTATTTCATTCAATCGTTCCTCTTGAGTTTGGAATAAAGACGAATCAATCATCTGCACTCACCATTCTCTTCTAAACTACTTATGGAGCCAAACCTTCATTAGCGAAAGAAGTTGTTCCATGTTTACAGGTTTGCTAATATAGTCTGAAGCTCCTGCTTTAATGCATTTATCTCGGTCATTCTTCATTGCTTTTGCGGTTAATGCTAAAATAGGCAACTGGGACCACTTTTCATTTTTACGAATCTCTTTCATTGCTTCATATCCATTCATCTCAGGCATCATGATATCCATTAAGACGATATCAACTTCCTTATATTCTGATAAGGCCTCGATAGCGTCAATTCCATTTTCAGCATAAATGACATTCATATTTTGCATTTCTAAAGCCGCTGTTAGTGAAAAAACATTCCGCATATCATCGTCAACAATAAGAACCGTTTTATTTTGCAACTGTTCTTTCGTCTCATCCTGTTCCTGTTCTTCTGCCACTGTAAGCATTTCATCTGATTCCTCAATAACTTCATCTATTATGACGATCTTATCCTCGATTGTCCCTGCTACTTCATCAATAAACGTTTCACGCAGCTCAGATTCGTGAGGATAATCAGATAGGTGCAAAGTAAACATACTACCTTCACCTTCTATGCTTTCCACTTCAATATAACCACCTAACAACTCTGAAAGCTCTCTACTAATGGATAATCCGAGTCCTGTTCCGCCATATTTGCGAGTAATCGTACCATCCTCTTGATAGAACGCCTCAAAAATATTTTGCTGCTTGTCCGGATCAATTCCAATTCCTGTATCAATAACGGAAAACGCAATTTTTACCCCATCTGCTTCCTTCCCCTTTTTAAAGTGAAGCTCTACTTTCCCATCTCCAGTAAACTTGAAAGCATTCGATAACAAATTCTTAAGTATTTGTTTTAACCTTTGATCATCTGTAAAGAGAATCGCAGGAGCGTTCGGTTCTATAACAATGTTAAAATCTATTCCTTTTTGAGTAGAAATAGGTGCGAATTGTCTCTCGACGAACGCCTTGATATCACTAATTAACACCTCTTCTGGGAACACATCTATTTTTCCAGATTCAATTTTAGACAAATCTAATATATCATTGATCAAATCTAGCAAATCTCGTCCTGATGAATAAATCGTTGATGCATGTTCTACCTGTTTATTTGTTAAATTACCATTTACATTTTCGACAAGCATTTGTGATAAGATCAACATGCTATTTAAAGGTGTCCTGAGCTCATGCGACATATTTGCTAAAAACTCTGATTTATACCTTGACCCAAGTTTAATATTTCGATTCTTTTCTTCTAAATCCTTTTTAATCACTTCAAGCTCCTGCTTTTTCTCATCTGATTGTTTAAATTGTTCGTGTAACTGTTCATTAATTAAACGCAGTTCTTCTTGCTGTTGTTGGAGCTCCTCTGATTGAGTTTGTGATTCAGTCAGCAGCTCTTCAATTTTCATATGATCTAATATTCGTTCAATGCTTGATCCAGATGATTGACTTAGCTGCTCTAGAATTCTGACTTCTGATTGGGTGAATGGCTCAAATTTAGCTAATTCTAAAACACCTACAACCTCTTGATCAAATTCAATAGGTAAAAGAATAAGTGATGTTGGAGCAGCTTCTCCTAAACCAGATGTTGTGGACACATACCCGTTTGGAAGATGATCTAATACCATCAGTTTCTTATCAGCTGCACATTGTCCGACTAACCCTTGGCCTAAGTGTATTTTATCCTTGCCAATCCTACTATCATCAGAGGCGTAAGAGGAAATCTTCGATAACGTATTTCCTTCACCTCTTACATAAATAACTCCATAAGTAGCTCTTACAAATTGTGCAATATTCGTCATAAAGACCGTACCAAATTCATTTAAGTCTATGATGCCTTGAAACTTCATTGCAATTTCGGCATATCTTGATTTAATCCAGTTCTCCTCTTTTAACGATTCAGCAATTTCCTTTTCTTGTTTCGTTACGGTTTCCAGAGAATCTGCCATATTGTTATAGGCAATGGCTATTTCACCGATTTCATCTTTTGACTTCACTTCAATTCGAGGTAACCTATCTAAAGGATGACTCCTTACACTAGTTATTACTTTGCGTACACTGTTAATACTAGAAGATATATTTTTAACAATCGAATATGTGATAGTCGTAACGACTCCTAACGAAATTATTGTTAAGAGAACTAAATATGTAATGGTACTACGGTAACCAGCTTCTGATTCTGTGAGTCTATCTAACATAAAAAGTTGTTCTTGCTCTGCAAATAAGTCAACTTCTTGTATCATTCCTCTTCGTAATTCTTCATTTTCGTTTAATAAATAATTTATTGCCCCTATATAGTCATCAGATAAAACCAAAGATATAACTGTTTGAACCATTTCATTATATGCATTTCTTATTTGGTAGATAGACGCAATCGAAGAACGTTCTTCTTCAGTTAATGAACTTATTTGCTCAAGAGAATCTAATATCGTTATTTGATTATCTAAAGCGTCATTAATAATTGTAACCTTCTCCGTTATTTCAGCATTTGAGTCCAATAGCAAGAGCTCTCTCATTTCTCTAGCTATCGTATTTGTCTCATGATTTAGCGTTTGTGCTAGTACTATCTTTTGATGGTCTTCTGTCACAATTTCACGCATACTCGTATTTTGTTGGGTTAATGTGTAGAAAACGGTCGTACTCAAGATGATAATAATCCCAAGTATTGAGCCTAATCCTATGATAAGCTTTGTAATTATTTTCATCTTTTTACAACCTACTCCTGACTTTTATTGATCGTACTCACTAGTTTACTATATAAACCATAGCAGTTCTATAGAAAATAAGTGCTTTGCCTCTCTCACAACTTAGATCAAACTAGAACTTTCTTTTAAAAAAGAAGTCACTAAAAAAGGTAAACACGAAGACCTCTTTTAGTGACTTCCCTTTAAGTCTCTTTTTCCTTTAGGCATTTTTTCGTGCACTTGTTACTGTTTCAACTGCTTTTTTCTTGGCTGGTGCTTTTTTCTTTCTTGTTGCAGGCTTCTTCGTTTTTGTTTTATCCAGAGAAGCTTGTAGAGCAGACATTAAATCTGTAACATTCGTTGCGGCGGCGGCTGGTTCTTTTTCTGTTGCTGTAACGGTCTCCTTCCCTGACTTCTTTTCTTCAATTAATTCCATTAAGGCTGTTCGATACTCATCTGTATACTTTTCAGGCTCAAATGTTGTTGTTAATTGTTCAACAAGCATAAGCGCTGTATCAAGTTCCTTTTGTTCTACTAATTGTTCTGAAGGTACATTCGGAACATCTTGTACATTACGCACTTCATCAGGAAAATGGATCGTTTCCATTAAAAGAGTATCTTTATATACACGTACTACAGCTAATTGCTCCTTAGATCGGATAATGATTTTTGCGATACCAATCTTTCCTGATTCTGTTAATGCTTTGCGTAACAATGAATACGCTTTTCCCCCACCATTATCAGGGGCAATAAAATAGCTTTTCTCAAAATAAATCGGATCAATCTCTTCTAGTTTCACAAAGTCAATAATTTCAACTGCCTTATCTTCATTTTCTTTTTTTAACTTTTCAAGTTCCTCATCATCTAATACAACAAATTTGTTTTTTGCATATTCATAAGCTTTAACGATATCCTCATTCTTAACTTCTTTATCACACCCTGGACACACCTTTTGATAGCTGATAGGAGTATGACATTCCTTGTGTATTTGTCGCAATTTAATATCTTTGTTTTCTGTTGCAGTGTGAAGTTTAATCGGAATATTAACAAGGCCAAAACTTATACTGCCTTTCCAAACTGTATGCATAAGAACCACCTACTTTTTCTTTTAATATGCAAGTTTTTGTCTACGATTATGTATGGTTGTCTTACATTTGTTACAGCTTAAATAGTAACTGATAACTGAATGACAAAGTAGGTGACATTTATGAAACCAATGCTATTATCCCCTGCAACTGATATTCCTACAGGGAAGGATTGGATTTACGAAACAAAGTATGATGGATTTCGTTGTATATTGTATTGGGATGATGAAATACCTAAGCTAATCAGTAGGAATGGAAAAGAATTAAACCTTCATTTCCCTGAAATTATTAAGTATTGTGAGGAAATTTATCCTTTACTTAAAGATTTTTTACCACTAACTTTTGACGGAGAACTTGTGAATTTAAGAAATGATTTACAGAGTCATTTTTCTACGGTTCAAGTTCGAGGACGAATGAAAAATCAATCAAATATCGCAAAACACGTTAAAGAGTTCCCTTGTCACTTTATCGTTTTTGACGTTATGAGGGTAAAAGGAGAGCTGCTTGTTGACCGAAATCTAAAAAAAAGAAAAGAAATATTAGAAGGCTTTTTTACCGAAAAGCGGTTACCTACTTCTGTTGATTATAGAAACACTAGCCGACTGCAATTAATCGATGTTTTCACTGAAGAAAGCTATTTGTGGAATAAAATTGTTTCCAACAATGGAGAAGGAGTCGTTGCCAAACGAACGACAAGTCACTGGGAAAGCGAAAAGCGAACCTCCAATTGGCTTAAAATAAAGAACTATCGCTTTGTTTCCGTTATTTTAACGAAATTCGATAAAAACAACGGTTATTTTCACGGTGCTATTTATCATGGAAGTGACCTTATAGAGGTTGTTATTTTCAGGCATGGCCTGACAGAAGATGAAGAAAAAACATTATTGGCTTTTTTTGAAAATAACGGGGCGAAACGAGGACTAAATATATGGGAGCTACCACCATCTATTTGCGTTGACATTGCTTGTATTGACTTTGACGGGAAGCAATTGCGTGAGCCGCGTTTCCATGCTTTTAATTTTAATCAGGAACCTCCAGAATGTACATGGCACCATATGCAGCGACAGCTTCATCCCATTCCTGATAACATTACGATCACAAATCCAGATAAACCAATTTGGTCAACGATTGACGTATCAAAAGATAGATACTTACTTTACTTACAAAAAGTAGCACCTTACTTGCTCCCATTTTTGGGTGAGCGTCTTCTTACGGTTATTAGATATCCACATGGTGCAGTAGGTGAAAGCTTTTATCAAAAGCATTGTCCAGACTATGCACCTGACTTTGTTGAGACTGAACAGGTTGAAGATATTAATTATATCGTCTGTAATGATATCGAAACTCTCCTTTGGTTAGGGAATCAACTCGCTCTTGAGCTTCATATCCCCTTTCAAACAAGATATACAGACAAACCAACAGAAATTGTATTTGACCTAGATCCTCCATCTGTTAATGAGTTTTCTTTAGCTATCATTGCAGCAAAGCAAATGAAAGCGATTTTTGACCAATTTACTATAACCTCCTTTGTTAAAACATCGGGAGGGAAGGGCTTGCAAGTATATATTCCATTGCCAGAGAATCGCTTCACATATCTAGAGACTAGAATTTTCACGCAATTCATTTGTCAGTTTTTATGTGAGCAGCAACCCGATTTATTTACGACGGAACGATTGAAGAAAAATAGAAACAATAAACTATACCTTGATTACATCCAACATGATGAAGGAAAAACCATTGTCGCACCTTATTCCCCTCGGGGAAGCGTAAAAGGGCTCATCGCTACTCCATTAAACTGGGATGAAGTAAATGACTCATTAACCCCGAATACTTTTACACTACCAGCGGTGATTGAACGATTAGAAAAACAAAAAGACCCTTTCTCTTCTTTCCGTGAAGTTGATAATGAAGAAGCTTTCACAGCCATTCTTACGCAATTGAAAGAATTAGTTAAGGGGTGAACCAAAGATTTTGACCTTTTGATTCACCCCCTAGTCCTGCCTTTTGAGACACCCCTTCTTTCCAATTAGTAGAAGTTCTCAAATACTTTAAGACATACCTTAATTAATCCATGTAACAATATCATTTAATTCTTTTCTAGTCTTTGGTCTTGGCTCATCCTTTCTATACCCAAAGGCAGCCATAACAGAGACGTCGAAATGACCATCTTCTAATAACCCTTGTTCTTTTAGAAACTCATGAACAAACCTATAATTAAAGCCTTCAATTGGACAAGAGTCTATTCCTATTTGCGCAGCAGCGGTTAACATATTCCCTAACGCAATATACGTTTGTTTACATGACCAATCAAAGATGGTACGTTCACTTTCCAAAACCCCGAAGTTTTCTTGGAAATTTTGATAGCGTGCCGGAATCTCTCTAACGACCTCTTCAGGTGCATTCTTCACAGTTCTAAAATGATCCGTAATATAATTAGAGTCGTACCTGACATCTTTACTTGTACGAGCTAAAATAATAACAAAATGACTAGCTGTCGGTAGTTGCCCACCAGCTCCCCAAGCGATATCTCTTAACTTTTCCCTCATCTCTCTATTTTGCAGTACGACAAACTTCCAAGGTTCAAGCCCAATCGAACTTGGAGATAGCCTTCCTGTTTCTAATATGAATTGAAAATCATCGTCGGAAATAACTTTATTCGGATCGAATACTTTTGTAGCATGTCTAAACTGAAACGCATCTAAAATTTGCTTTTTTGTCTTATCTTTTTCTAACATAACCATTCTCTCCTATTTTTTATTCTACGGTAGAGTTTTCCAAAAAAAGAGTATCATACATAGAAGGATCAAACAAATAAAAGGAACTAAAAAGATAGAGAGGCTAACAAAAAAATATATTTTATTAAAATTCCACTCTTACCTAGCTCTAAAGTCAAGACAAATGCATAGTGTGTAGTAACCCTCCTGAAAGGTGGTGTGAGTTATGGGTTACTATAGTCCATGGTACGGCGGATATGGCGGGTACGGTGGATATTGTTGTCCCCCAACCCCCCGCCCAGGATTTGGCTTTGGCTTCGCATTGATTGTGGTGCTGGTCATATTGCTTATTATCCTAGGTGCAAGTTGGTGTAAGTAATTTTCTGCACATCCAAAATAAAACTGTGATGTTTTGAAGGAGGCACTGAAAAAGGTAGTTTTTCAGTGCCTGCCCTTTAGAAATGCGCTTTTTTATTAGAGCATAAGCTCATCGTTTCTTTTCTTCTAATTAATAGTAGAATGATGATGTTATCTTTATATTGTTGTTCATGATTGTTATACTTATTTCAAGTTAAAACCTTGAAAGGGATTTGATCATTCATGTTAGACAAGCTTAGAGCACATTTTGGAGATGTTTTTATCGTCGGTCATGATCACATTACATACGATGACAACTTTTATTGGTTCAAAACACCCGAAAACGTAACGATTGGTTTTCCAATTGACCGCATGCATGAAAAAGAACTCGACCTATTAAATATTTTTCTAACCCCTCTACCGAAACAAAAAGAATTTTCCCCTAGAACACCTGAAGAGGAATATTGGTCATCCATATTATTTAAAGAAGGTGAAGCTAATCCAGAACGTCATAACGGTGAAACTTTCCGTTTTGTTTACTTTCATTTAAAAGATGAACTTCAAGAACGGGAAGCATTTACAGAAGCCATAAGAAGTATGTTTCCAGCAAAAACAATCATCCTATGGGAAAACGAATCATCAGGAGTCATCATTGATCTAGATCCAAAAATGACAGATACAATTGAGAATTTATTTGAATCCATCGTTGACAACATCATCAGTGACTTTTTTATAGAGATAGTGATGTATCTAGGAATTAGCAATGTGACAATAACTGAGGCAAAGACCCGCTATTATTGGGAAAAATCTAATTTCCAAACTATTAAACACTTTCATAAAAAAAAGGTATATAAAGGAGCAGAAGAACTTCCTTTCCTGCTTATCGGTGAAGCTCGTCCTGACACTCTAGTTAAGATGAGAGAGCAGACATTAAAACAAGTTATTGAGGATCCTGATTTAATTCAAACTATCAAAGTCTATTTGGATTGTAATATGAATGTGTCGCTTGCAGCTAAAAAACTATATCTACATCGAAATACATTACAATATCGAGTTGATAAATTTATTGAAAAAACTGGAATTGACATTCGACATTTTCGTAGTGCCGTTACCATCTATTTATCTCTATTAATAGAAAAAAACATCCATTAATGCATTGTGCACAAAAACAATGCATTCTTTTTTATGCACTTTTACCGTATACGAAAACGGTTACAAACGTTACACTTTATCTATATTAAAGATATTCAAAGGAGAGATCGACATGGGTGAAATTAGATTAGATAACGTTTACAAGATTTATGATGGGGATGTAACAGCGGTTACTGATTTTAATTTACAAATTCAAGATAAAGAGTTTGTTGTATTCGTTGGACCATCTGGTTGTGGTAAATCAACAACTTTACGTATGATTGCAGGACTTGAGGATATCTCTAAAGGGGACCTTTATATCGGAGATCGTCGCGTAAATGATGTAGCTCCAAAAGACCGTGATATCGCAATGGTTTTCCAAAACTACGCTCTTTATCCTCATATGAATGTATATGATAATATGGCGTTCGGTTTGAAACTACGTAAATTTAAAAAAGATGAAATTGATAGAAGAGTACAAGACGCAGCAAAAATCTTAGGTCTAACAGAAATGCTTGATCGTAAGCCAAAAGCAATGTCTGGTGGTCAGCGCCAACGTGTTGCTTTAGGACGAGCAATTGTCCGTGACCCTCAAGTTTTCTTAATGGATGAGCCATTATCAAACTTAGATGCTAAGCTTCGTGTACAAATGCGTGCGGAAATTACGAAATTACACAAACGCTTGCAAACTACAACAATTTATGTAACACATGACCAAACAGAAGCGATGACAATGGCGTCTCGAATCGTTATTATGAAAGACGGAATCATTCAGCAAGTTGGGACACCAAAAGAAGTATATGACAATCCAGACAATGTCTTTGTTGGTGGATTTATAGGATCTCCGGCAATGAACTTTTTTAAGGGTTCACTTACTGCTGATGGTTTCTTTAAAATGGGGGACGTTCAAGTAAAAGTACCTGAGGGTAAGTTAAAAACGTTAAAAGAAAGAAACTATATTAACAAGGAAGTTATTCTAGGAGTTCGTCCAGAGGACGTCCATGATGAACTACTATTCTTAGAATCATCTCCTGAGTCAAAATTTACGGCAACTGTTGATGTATCAGAGTTGTTAGGAGCGGAATCATATCTTTATTCTAAAGTAGATGGTCAAGACTTTATCGCTCGTATCGATGCTCGTTCTGATGTAAAAATGGGACAAAAAGTCGACCTAGCATTCGATATGAACAAAATACACTTCTTTGATACTGAAAGTGAATTAAGAATTCACTAAAATAAACAAATCAAATTCCCTTAACGAATCGTTAAGGGAATTTTGTTGTCTTATTAAATTACTTATGTTAATTTCGTTTTTGCTAACCAAGCTCCGCCTATTACACCCGCATCATTTCCAAGTGTCGCAATCGTTAACTCGGCACCTTCTAACACTTTAGGAAACGCAAAACGTGAGAATTGTTCTTTAATTGGGGCTAATAACGTATCCCCAGCTCTCGATACACCTCCGCCAATGACAATCTTCTCTGGATTAAGGCCGTTCGCTAAGTTAGCTAAAGCAAGCCCTAAATATAAAGTGACTTGATCCATTACTCGTTTTGCCATTTCATCATCTTCTTTTGCAGCGTCCAAAACGAGCTTGGCTGTTACCGTTTTATGTTCCTCGTAATAACCTCTAAGTTGACTAGCTGTATCCGTTTCTTGCAGTGATTCTATTGCTAGACGAACAATACCTGTTGCAGAAGCGATCGTTTCTAGACAGCCATCTTTTCCACAATTACAAGGCGCGCCACCTTCAATAACCGATGTAATATGTCCGATCTCTCCCCCAGCACCGTTCTTTCCATGGACAATTTTCCCATTAGAAATGACTCCGCCTCCAACACCTGTTCCTAATGTGACAAAGATTAAATCATTAGCACCTTCACCTGCACCTGTCCACATTTCACCAAGAGCTGCTAGATTAGCGTCATTGTCAACAACAACTGGCAAACCGCTCTCTTTCTCTAATAGTTCTTTGAGCGGGAAGTTCTTCCACCCTAAATTAATAGCTACTTCAATTGCTCCAGTCGCAAAGTTAACCGGACCAGGGGCACCGATTCCTATCCCTGCCAAATTGCTTTTCGATTGGTTTAACTCCACTAACTTTTCCTCAAGAGACCTTGCTATATCACTAGGAATTTGTTGTCCATTTTGATTTGTATCCGTATCTATTTCCCATTTCGACACGATTTCTCCAGCCTGGGTTAAGAACGCCATTTTAATTGTCGTACCGCCAATGTCTACACCAACTAGCCATTTATTTTCCATATATACATCCATCCCTATCATAAAGTTTTTGTTATGTAAACGATACTATTATCCTATCACATAACGTGGATTTTTAGCTGATTCTTGTAAAAAATAATTCAATTGGCAAAGGGGGTGACTCAAAAGGTCAAAAACAGACTTTTTGAGTCACCCCCGAAGCAATGAGCGTAGTCGCTACATCTTTTAAATGCCATGAGAGGAGTGGGTTTCTCCACTCATGGCAAGTAGCGAACGGGTAGCCATAGCCCCACCTCGTTCCGGACTTTTCGGACAGCCCCTTTGCCCTAGACTATGTTTATACCCACCACATATCAGATGGTTTTTCTTCTATTACGACTGAGTTAAGGTTTTTAACCGCTCTTGCAAACCCTTCTTCAATCGACATAATTGGATCTTCGTGCTCAATACTTACTACATAATCATAACCATACGTTCTAAGGGCACTTATCATATCTGACCACTCTTGAACACTGTGGCCACAACCAACAGATCTAAACGTCCAAGCTCTCGTTTGGACTTCTCCGTATGGCTGCATATCGATTAGTCCATACAAGTTAACATTATCCTGATCAATATATGTGTCTTTTGCATGGAAGTGATGAATAGCATTTTCTTTCCCTAAAATTTTGATAGCTGCGACAGGGTCGATTCCTTGCCACCATAAATGACTTGGATCGAGATTTGCTCCAATCGCATCACATGTTTCTTCTCTTAACTTTAATAACGTGTATGGAGTATGAACTAAAAAGCCACCATGAAGCTCTAACCCAATTTTCACATTATGATCCTTCGCAAACTGGCCCCATTCCTTCCAATAAGGAATGAGTTTTTCTTCCCATTGCCACTTTAAAATATCGCCATATTCATTTGGCCATGGAGTGACAGGCCAGTTTGGATATTTTGCGCCATCATGATCTCCAGCCGTACCAGAGAAACAGTTGACAACAGGAACTCCCATCAAGCTAGCTAGCTTGATTGTTTTTACCAAAGCCTCATGTGATTCCTTCGCAAAAGCCTCATCTGGAGAAATTGGATTCCCATGGCAACTGAACGCACTAATCTCTAAACCGCGTGACGTTACCTTCTCCATATATTCTTTACGTAACTCTTCACTTTCTAGAAGGTTATCAATATCACAATGCGCGTTTCCAGGATAGCCCCCCGTGCCAATTTCCACAGCTTTTACTCCGGCTTCTTTGACATAATCTAGCATTTCCTCAAATTTCTTTTGAGAAAACAATACAGTAAATACGCCTACTTTCATACAAAGTCCTCCCTATTTTCTATCTTTACACTTTGACCTGTTTCACTGCTTTTATATATCGCATCGATAATTTGAGACACTTGCATTGCTTCTTCTGGCTTTACAATAAGCTCATCCATACCTAAACACGTGTCTACGAAATTCCTAACTTGCGCGAGACCTGGATTGTCTTCACCTGGAATCCAGGTCGATTGACTATTTAAAAGCATCCCGTGTTTTGCTTGATTAAGTTCAAACGGAAATAAGTCAATACCGCCTTGTAAGCCCGAAATACTAACACTTTCTACATCTTCTTTAATATTTGCTGCCCATGATGTTTCAAACAACATGGTTGCACCATTTTCAAACGTAATATAGGCTGTAACATGATCATCTACATCAAATGTTTCATGATCAAAGCTTCCCCACTCATTCACTTGCCCAGGAATTTTACTAAGGTGATTATACGCTTTTCCCATTACTTGAACTGGTTTCGGATTGCCAAGCAACCAAAGTGATAAATCTAAAAAGTGACAGCCCCAATCTATCAAACTTCCTCCACCCTGGAGCTCCTTATTTGTAAATACACCCCAGCCTGGTACCTTTCGTCTTCTAAGCGCTTGTGCTCTTGCCACGATCGGCTCACCAATTTCTCGCTCTAAAATGACCTTTTTAGCAGCCTGTGATTCCTTCATAAAACGATAGTGATATCCAATAGAAAGAACTTTTCCTGACTCATTTGCCGCTTCTATCATAGAATTGCATTCATCTGTACTCATGGCCATTGGTTTTTCACAAAAGACATGAACACCTGCTTCAAGTGCTGCAATGGTAATTTCGGCATGAAACTTATTAGGCGTACAAATGGTAACAGCATCTACTTCACTAAAAAGGTCCCAGTAGTCAGAATAAACTTTAGGAATATCAAACTTTTCTGCAGCTGCTTTCGCTGTATCAAGATTCACATCACAAACAGCTTCAATTGAGACTCTATCTGAAATAAGTTGATAGGCAGGGATATGACGATCCTGAGCAATCCCTCCTGCTCCAATAATTCCCATTCTTAGTTTTTGCATAACATACTCCCTCAATTACAAGCTAGTAATTCGTTTTGTTTCATTTGATTCTAACGCTGATAACACCACTTGAAGAGATTTCATCCCTTCTTCACCTGGGACAGGAACCTCCGTGTCTTGTAAGATCGCACTCACAAATTGATCAATTACTTGTGTATTGTTTTGTCCACCAGCTTCATTCGTTTGAATACCGCCTAGCTCATACTTTACGACTTCACCTGTTTTATATTGAACAATTAGTGAGTTAACAGGATCATCTTCTAAACGAAGAATCGCTTTTTCCCCGTAAATAATCGTTGAATTATCTTCACCCGCTACATACGACCAGCTCGCAGCAAGAGTTCCGATAATGCCACTTTCTGTTTTTAATACACATACCGCTGTATCATCAACATCTGCATTTTGCTTAGCACTTGTTTCAATAAATGCACCGACTTCTACAAATTCTTCTCCAAGAACAAAACGTAATAAATCGGTTTTATGAACACCGAGGTCACCCATGGCCCCAATAAATGCTTCTTCCTTTTTAAAGAACCAGCTCTCACTTCCATCGGCACTCCAGCCTTCAGGACCACCATGACCAAAGGCTGTGCGGAAGCTATAAATCTTCCCTACTTCTCCAGCTTCAATTAATTGTCTTGCCTTTTGATGTGAAGGAACAAAACGCTGGTTATGTGCAATCATTAATTTTTTATTATTTTCTTTTGAAGCCTCAATCATTTTTTCCGCATCTTCACGTGAAGTTGCCATTGGCTTTTCACAAAGAACATGCTTTCCCGCTTTCAGCGCAGCAATTGAGATAGGAGCATGTAAGTAGTTTGGTGTACAAACACTTATTGCATCGACATCTGGATTTGAAAGTAACTCTTCGTAATTTGTATAAGCCTTTGCACTATAAACTTTTGCTAATTCATGGACTCGCTCTTCTACGATGTCACAAACAGCTACAATTTCTACCTCAGAATTATTTGCATACTCCGGTAAATGACGATGCTTTGCAATACTTCCACAACCAATAACCCCAACTTTTACTTTACTCATGTACAATTCCCCCTATTGAATAAATTATTAATTAAATATTTTCTAACGGTTTTGCATTTCCGTAAACAGGCATATTTCGATCTGTTGGCTTAGCCCACTTAACAGCATTCTTGATTACTTTTTGTATTTCTTCGTTATGGTAGGTTGGATATGTCTCATGCCCAGGACGGAAGTAGAAGATTTTTCCTTTTCCTCTTTGATACGTACAACCGCTTCTAAATACTTCTCCACCGCTAAACCAGCTCATCATGATCAATTGATCTGGTGCTGGAATATCGAAATGCTCTCCATACATTTCTTCTTCTTCTAGTTCAATGAACTCACCGATGCCCTCTACAATAGGGTGACTTGGGTCTATAATCCATAAACGTTCTTTATCATTTGCTTCACGCCATTTTAAGTCACATGTTGTTCCCATTAGTGTTTTAAAAATTTTCGAGAAATGTCCTGAATGAAGAACGATAAGCCCCATTCCCTCTAGTACTCTCTGCTTTACTTTTTCAACAATTACATCATCAACTTCATCATGCGCCAGATGTCCCCACCAGAGTAAGACGTCAGTTGAGTTGAGTACCTCCTCTGTCAAACCGTGTTCTTGGTCATCAAGTGTTGCTGTTTTCACTTGCACTTGATCTTCCTTTAAGAAATTTGCAATAGCACCATGAATACCTTCAGGATAAATGTCTCGCACGACCGGGTTTTTTTGTTCATGACGATTTTCATTCCATACTGTTACGTTTACCATCATATTTCCTCCTCTGATTCTTACCTGATTTATTATTTAATCTGATTGACATTAGTCTTACTTTTTCCATAATTTTAGTAATTTACTAATCGAGAAGACTAAACACCTCCTATGTGAGATCGTTCTCATATGGCCGATAAAAAATGAAGTTTTGTGAGATCGTTCTCATATCAAATAAAAAGTAAAGTTTATGAGATCGTTCTCATACCTTCTATTAAAATATTAGCCTTCTATTCAATGAGGTTTGTTGTGAGATCGATCTCAGATCAGACCGATTCTCTCTTAATTAATTGAATAGGAAGCTCAATTACATCTTCGTTGACTTTATTTTGATTTGTTAACATGGACACCATAATCTCCATCGTTTTTTGTCCCATCTCTTTAATTGGCTGCTTCACTGTAGTCAAAGATGGTTCCATCAATTGAGCAACTGGTAGATCATCAAAACCAATGACAGCTATATCCTCTGGAATCTGCAAGCCTAGTAATTTAGCTTCTTTAATTATACCTGCCCCTACTTCATCACTTCCAGCAAAAATGGCTGTTGGTTGATCTTCAAGAGATAGAATCGTTCTTAAGATCCTTTTTCCCGTTTCAATACTAGGTGTATCTCTGAAAATCCACTGATCATTCATTTCAATGTTATATTCATCTAATGCAGCAAGAAACCCTGTTTCCCGATCAGCGCCAAGCTCACCTTTGTTATTTCCACAATAGGCAATTTTCTTATGTCCGCTTTCAATTAAATGCTTTGCACCTAAATAACTTCCCTTTACTTGGTCTAGTCGTACGACTGGAACCGTTGCCTCTGATCGATACTCATTACACATAATTATCGGACCAGATTCCTTAAATGGTGCAATGGAATCCCAATCATTTTCTAAAGAAGTTAAGATCAAACCATCTACTTGCTTAGTTTGTAATAGTTGCAAGTAGTTTCGCTCCTTGTCCTTATTTTGATGTGTTTGACAAATGAGCAATTGCAACCCGTTCTCCACAGCTACTGTTTCCAACCCTTCAATAAGAAAAGGAAAAAACGGGTTCGTCAGACTTGGAACAAGTACGGCAATCGTGTCGGTTTTTTGCTTTCTCAGACGTTGCGCAGATGAGTTAGGGTAATAATCTAATTCCTTCATTGCCTGATAAACAAGCTGCTTTTTTCTCTCCGTAACATACGGGTGATTATTGATCACTCGTGAGACCGTAGATCTTGATAATCCAGCTAACTTAGCTACATCTTCAATCGTTGCCATCGTATCCTCCTTTCTTTTCTCAGGAGTGATGACGCTTTAACGATAGCGTTTTCACAAAACTGAATTACCTATATTTTAAAATAAGCAAGAGAAAAAAACAACCTTTATTTGTAGAAAAAATGGACCCCTACCCTTCTAAGATAAGGGTCCATAAACTACTTAATCGCTTTCTTTAAGCTCCACTTAGATAAGCTGGTTATTCCAACTGTTTGATCAGTAAAGAATGTAATGCCTTGCGCTTCTTTCGTCGGGAAAATCCGTGCACTCATTACTTTCTCTCCTTCATTTATAAAAACTTCAACTGAAGATTTATCAATGAAGATTTGAAGATCAATATACTCGTCCATAGACACCTCTGTTTTACGGACTCCGCCTGGTCCTTTCCCAGAATTCGTCCGATCGAGTGTAACGAGACCATCGCGTTTATCAAATGTCAATACAGTCTCTTGCTTTGTTGCAGCATCCTCCCTTAACTTCAAACCAAAGGTTGTCGCATCTTTAACATCAATTTCCAATTTAAGTTCTAAGCAGTCCCCGTGAACTCCTTCTAATGACATTTCCCCTTCAATCAGAACATTAGAATAGGTCGTTTCACCTTCACGAAGTTCTTCCAGTTCAGGAACTGGTAACGTATACAACCTATCATCTTTTAATGACACGATTCTTGGAATTGACATTGCACCTGAATAGCCAAATTCTTGGGTTGGCATATCACTTTCCCACATATCCATCCATGCAATAAGAATTCTCCGCCCTTTATCATCCTCCATTGTTTGCGGAGCATAAAAATCAAAGCCATGATCCAATGTGTAATACGGGCCATATTGGAAGGTACCAGTTTGGTAATTAAGATCACCAATCACATAACCAGCTTGATGTAGGTTGTGATAATCGTTTCCTTCAGGCTTCACACCTTGTGGAGACATAACCAAAACGTCTTTTCCTTCAAGTTCGAAAAGATCAGGACATTCCCACATAAATCCGAAATTGCCCTCCCCCTTGGCCATGATGGATACAAATTCCCAATCAATTAGGTTAGGAGATCGGTATAACAATACTTGTCCTGTATTGCTTTTCGTTTTAGATCCTAACACACAATAGTAAGATTCCTCATGCTTCCATACTTTTGGATCTCGAAAATGAAAGATATTTATATCCCCTTCAGGTATTTCTGAAATGACAGGGTTTTCTTTTATCTTTTCAAAATGAATCCCATCTTCACTTACGGCTATGGCCTGTACTTGTTTTAAATCTTCATCTAGTTTTCCTTCAATCCAGACATTCCCTGTGTACATTAAATAGAGCTTTCCACCCTTCTCAATTGCACTTCCAGAGAAGCAACCGTCTTTGTCATAATCCTCACTAGGAGCCAAGGCAATAGGCAAATGCTCCCAATGAACAAGGTCTTTGCTTTTGACATGTCCCCAATGCATCGGGCCCCATTTAGGATCATATGGATGATGTTGATAAAAAAGGTGATACTCTCCCTTAAAGAAAGAGAACCCATTCGGATCGTTCATCCAATTTGCTTGCGGCATCACATGGTATTGTAAGTTCCATTCGTGACTGCTAACTTGCTCTTTTAATTTACTTACTTCTTGATTAGCTTTTTCAATTTGCTGTTGATGCTTATCCATGTCTGCCTCCAACATTTTAGTATTCCCTACTGCCTCTAAATCAGTTTGAGTTCATTTGTTAGAAATTCATTTCAGCTTCTACGCCAAAGTGATCAGAAATGACTTTTCGATTCTCTCCATTAAAAATCACATTTGATCTTTTCACTTTAACTAGAGTGTTCGTAAAAATATAATCAATTCGTAAATCACGTTTGTTCTGATCCCAGCCAGCAATCTTACCTTCTACAGTTGTACCTTTATCTTTCTCCTCTGCTAGCTGATACGTATCAAATAGGCCTTTTCCAAGTAAATAGTCATAGCCTTCCTCTTTTAAGCTAGCATCATTATTGAAATCTCCCATTAAGAAGAAACGTTCATTCTTTCGAACAAATGAATAAAGTGAATCGACTTGATTCTTATACGGCTCTTCATCGTCGTTCCACCAGCCAAGATGGCAAGAATAAAAAGTAACGGGCTCCTCGTTGTAAGAAATTGTCGCACCGACAATTTTTCTTGTTTTCCAGTTATTCATATCATCTGATTGAGTAATAAAGAAAGAGTGTCCTTTTTCAATTTTATGTTTTGTTAAGATGGCAAGACCTTCCTCATATACTTCAAATCCAATATGCGCAAAATCCCACACATAATCATAGTCACTAACACCCAGTTCCCTTAACTCGTTTTGCAACACTAAAACGTAATTGTCCTTTTTCACAGCACCTTCAATGAATTCTTCTTCAATTGACTGACTCACTTCTTGTAAAGCAATGACATCATAGGAATTCTCTTTAATCGCTTTTGCTAACGTTTTTATCTTGTCTAGCTGATTGTCCTCCTGCCAAGCGTGGCAATTTAATGTTAACAGCTTCATGTATTACGCTCCTATTCGGTCTTGAATATCAGATTTAATAATATCCGCTTTGGGACCATAGATTGCTTGAACACCTTTACCTTTCACTATCAATCCTAATGCACCGTTTTTCTTCCACTCTTCCTCAGAGGCAACGGCATTAATATCTTTTATCGTTACACGAAGTCTTGTCATACACGCATCTACTTCCTCAATATTATCTCTGCCACCTAGTAATGCAATAATAGAGCTAGCTAAAGACTCATCAGGTTGTTTGGCATTGCCTTTTTGAGTACTTTGATCGCTTCCTTCATCAATATAGTTCCCTAAACGCCCAGGAGTAGCAAATTTAAATTTCTTAATCATGAAGTTAGCAACAACAAAATTCAATCCGAAAAATATGGCACAAGCAACAATGAAGTTAATAAAATCTAACCATAATCCTGCTCTAATCGCCATCGGGGTACGCGTTAATAGTTCCAACATTCCCATAGAAGAAAGGCGAATATCAACAAGATCAACGACAGCAAAAGCAAGCCCGGTCATAAGGGCATACACGATATAAAGAACTGGTGCAATAAACATAAACATAAATTCAATTGGTTCGGTTACTCCGGTTAAAAATACCGCAAGCCCTGCAGAAAAGAACATGGATTTGTATTTTGTTCGTTTTTCTGGATCAACATTACGATACATCGCTATCGCAATCCCCATTAAAGCAGCACTAGAAAGAATCATTTGTCCGACTTTAAAACGTGCAGGAGTTACTTCAGATAATAACTGATTATAAGCGGCCATATCACCAGCAGCTCTTAAATTATTCAGATCCGCAATCCATGCAAACCATAGAGGCTCTTGACCAGCAACAATCTGTCCTGCATTCGTTCCTGTTAAAATGGTATATGTACCACCAAGGTTTGTAAAGTTCATTGGTATCGTTAACATATGATGCAAACCAAATGGAAGCAATAATCGTTCTACTGCACCGTAAATAAATGGTGCTAGAAATGGAGCAGTATCCCTTGATGTAGCAACCCAACGACCAAAATCATTTAAGCTCCCTTGTATTACTGGCCAGATTAAAGAAAGCACTAAAGCGGTCACAACTGACCATAAAATAACAACAAACGGAACGAAGCGCTTTCCATTAAAGAATGATAATGCTTGTGGTAATTTATCATAATTATAGTATTTGTTAAAGATAACTGCACCTAAGAAACCGGAAATGATCCCAATAAATACACCCATATTTAAAGCTGGCGCACCAAGAACATCTGTGAAGAAATCTTGTACAATTAATTCACTGCCAAAAATGGATGTTACGGTAGCATCAGGATCTCCTAGCATGCTACTATTAATTCCAAAAAAAGCACCTGTCACACGATTAATCAAAATAAAAGCAACTAGAGCAGCAAATGCTCCTCCTGCACGCTCCTTCGCCCAAGACCCTCCAATTGCGACTGCAAATAAAATATGCATATTCCCAATAATTGCCCAACCTAGCTCTTCTAAAATTACAGCGCTCGTTTGAACAAAAGCCAAATCCACTTCAAACATCGCAATCATCTTACCTAATGAAATCATAATACCCGCAGCTGGCATAACAGCTACCACCACAATTAAGGCCTTCCCAAACTTTTGCCAAAAATCAAACGATGTGATTTTCATTTCTTTTTCCCCCAATTAATCATCACCCTTCCGTCCGAGCAACCGTTTGCACAGAACGGTGAAACATACTATTTTAGTTTATAAACTCTTGCTTCATATGGTTTTAACACTATATTGGAAAGCTCTTCATTCAAATCTACTTTATAATTATTAATCAATAACTCTTTATTTTTTCCTCTTAGACTCGTTGGCCACTTAACCTCTGTCTCCTTATCGAATAAATTCGTAAGAATGAGAAACAGCTCATCATCCATCGTTCTAGTGTAAGCATATACTTGTTCATGGTCTTCAAGGACAAGATCATAACTTCCATAAATAAGGACATCGTTTTCTTTCCTAAGTTGAATAAGCTTCCTATAATAATGGTAAATCGAAGAATAATCTTCTATTGATTGTTCAACGTTTATATCTTGATAATTCGGGTTAATTTTTAACCAAGGAGTTCCTGTCGAAAACCCGGCATTTTCACCATTGTTCCATTGCATTGGTGTTCTTGAATTATCTCGGCCATTTTGCCAAATAACCTCCATGATTTCCTCATGTGACTTGCCTTCTTCTCGTTCATTTCGATATAAATTTTTGATAGCGACATCATTATAATCATCAATAGAAGTAAACTTTACATTTGTCATCCCTATTTCTTGACCTTGATAAATAAACGGGGTTCCTTGCATCAGAAAATACATCGTCGCTAATGCTTTTGCCGATTGAACACGGTACTTTTCACTATTTCCCCAAGTTGAAACGGAACGTGGCTGATCATGATTTTCTAAAAATAAGGCGTTCCACCCCATTCCATCTAAACCTGTTTGCCACCTTGTTAACGTTTTTTTCAAAGCAGGTAAGTCTAACCCCCCGTCTGTACTTTTGCCCCAGAGATCTAGATGTTCAAATTGAAAGATCATATCAAAACAACCATCGTCTTCTCCGACCCATTGCTCTGCCTGATTCACCTTTACTCCATTGGCTTCACCGACCGTCATAATATCATACTTATCAAATGTTTCTCGCTTTAGCTCTTCGAGAAAAACTTCAATCCCCTCTTGATTCATATGTCCATCGAGTGATGATACATACTTCTTTTTCTTTGGATTAGGCAAATCAGGAAAACCAGCGACTTTCTTTATATGAGAGATCGCATCTACACGAAATCCATCAATTCCTTTATCTAACCACCAATTAACCATGTCATAAAGCTCATTTCTCACCTTTGGATTCTCCCAATTCAGGTCAGGTTGTTTGCGTGAGAACACATGCATGAAGTATTCTTCCGTACGCTCATCATATTCCCAAGCCGAACCTCCAAAAATTGACTCCCAGTTATTTGGCTCTTGCCCTTTCTTTCCTTTATGCCATATATAGTAATCTCTGTACGGATTGTCTTTTGATGAGCGCGATTCGATAAACCAAGGATGCTCATCAGAAGTATGATTGATAACAAGATCGAGGATTAATTTCATTTCTCTCTTATGTACTTCCTCAAGCAGCTGATCAAAATCTTCCATCGTTCCAAAATCAGCCATTATTCCTTTGTAGTCACTAATATCGTAACCGTTATCATCGTTAGGCGAACTAAAGATTGGACAAATCCAAATCACATCAATTCCAAGTGCTTTCAAATAATCTAATTTTGAAATGATACCTTGGATGTCGCCAACCCCATCCCCATTCGAGTCCATAAAGCTACGCGGATAAATTTGATAAGCTACCGCTTCTTTCCACCAAGTTTTTTTCATGATTACTCCTCCTTATCTATCAATAAAATATCATAGATTCAAAACTTGCGCAACCGATTGCATTAATATTCATTCTTAATTTTATATTTTTTACATTTATTTGTCCTCAATTTACGTTTGCTAATCAACATCATAAAAAATAAGAGGTTGTCTCACAGAGTCTGCCCACCTATGGGGGAAAACTTGATTTGAGACAACCTCTATATTATATATAAGTTGATCTGTTATATTCTTCCTTTATATACTCTTGCTTCATATGGTTGTAATTCAAGTTCTCCCACATTCACGTCAGTCTTCACTTCATAATTACTTAGCTTTATCTCCAATGATTTACCTGTAATGTCTGGTAATACAAGCGAAGTTTTTTCTGCAAATAAGTTTGCAATTACTAACACATATTCATTGTCTAACGTTCTAGTATAGGCATATACATGTTCATGCTCTTCTAAAACTAAATCATATTCTCCATAAATTAACACATCATTTTCTTTACGAAGTTGAATTAAGTTCTTGTAGTAATGATAAATTGAATGCGAATCACCAATCGATTGTTGCACATTGATTGACTTGTAATTTGGATTCACTTTTAACCAAGGGGTACCCGTTGTAAAACCTGCATTTTCTTGATTATTCCACTGCATAGGGGTTCTTGAATTATCTCGACCGTTTTTCCAAATCACTTTCATAATCTCTTCATGAGTTTTTCCTTCTTCTCTTTCATTTCGATAGAGATTTTTAATAGCAACATCATTATAATCCTCAATGGAATCAAATTTAACGTTTGTCATCCCAATCTCTTGTCCTTGGTAAATGAACGGGGTTCCTTGCATCAGAAAATACATTGTCGCTAATGCTTTAGCTGATTTTTCACGATATTTTTCGCTGTTCCCCCATGTTGATACCGAGCGCGGTTGATCGTGATTTTCTAAGAACAGGGCATTCCATCCCATGCCTTCAAGACCTTTTTGCCACCTTGTCAACGTTTCCTTTAAAGCAGGTAAATCTAAACCTCCCTCTGTACTTTTCCCCCAGAGATCTAAGTGTTCAAATTGGAAAATCATATCAAAACACCCGTTGTCTTCTCCTACCCACTCTTCTGCTTGATCGACCTTTACTCCATTGGCTTCACCAACAGTCATAATATCATATTTATTAAACGTTTCGTTTTTCAGTTCTTCTAGAAAAACATGAATCCCTTCTTGATTCATATGGCCGTCAAGAGAAGGTACATACTTCTTTTTCTTCGGATTTGGTAAGTCAGGAAACCCTTCTAATTTCTTAATATGAGAAATTGCATCTACGCGAAATCCATCAATCCCTTTATCTAACCACCAATTAACCATAGCATATAAATCATGACGAACTTTCGGGTTTTCCCAGTTTAAATCAGGCTGCTTGCGGGAGAAAACGTGCATAAAATATTCTTCTGTTTTCTCATCATATTCCCAAGCGGAACCACCAAAGATTGATTCCCAATTGTTCGGCTCTTTTCCATTTTTTCCCGGATCCCAAATGTAATAATCACGATACGGATTATCTTTAGAGGAACGAGATTCAACAAACCAAGGATGTTCATCCGATGTGTGATTAATAACAAGATCCAATATTAACTTCATCCCTCGATTGTGCACTTCCTCGAGAAGCTGATCAAAATCTTCCATTGTTCCAAAGTCTTCCATAATATCTTGATAATCACTTATATCGTATCCATTATCATCATTCGGAGATTTAAAGATCGGACAAATCCAAATGACATCAATCCCTAGATCTTTTAAATAATCAAGTTTTGAAATAACTCCTTGGATATCACCAATTCCATCGCCATTTGAATCCATAAAGCTGCGAGGGTAAATTTGATATGCAACTGCTTCTTTCCACCATGATTTTTTCATTTTTTCTCCCCCTAAAATCATTAAATTCATGCAATCGCTTGCACTGGTGTACAAACTCATAACCTTATATGACTTTTACTTAATTCATCAATTCTTGAGGTCTGAGTAACATTATATTGATGTCCGGCATTATGAAAATAGCCGGACCGATGGAAAATGGGAATCTACACTAATCCCCTTTACCATCTGTTCGTAATAACTCTTCCTATACTCTAAATACAAATTGCTTTTTCCACCAGGCTCTATTCAAAGTATCCCCTTCTCCTATTGGAATAATTCACCTTTAAAGCAGAATTTGATGACTTGCTAATTATATTTACAAGATTCTCTTTTAATTAGTCTGTGTGGAACAATGACTTTTCTTTCGCCAATTTCAGGCTCTTTTATTTTATTAATTAAGCATTTTGTCGCTTCAAATCCTAATTCATAAATATGAATATCAACTGTTGTCATCTTTGGTGAAGATAGTTCAGAAATCATGACATTATTGAAACTGACAATAGAGATATCTTTTGGAACATGCACATTCATATCTGCAAGCATTCTAAGTACTCCAAAAGTCATAATATCATCTGCAACGATAAGTGCTGTCGGACGCTCCTCTATGGACATAAGTTCAATAACCGCATCTTGCCCACCTTCTTTAACTTCCTCGTGATGGACAATATAATCTTGCCTTAGCGGAATATGAGCATTAGTTAATGCTTGCTCATACCCTTTCATATGGTCAATTGTAACAACATAATCTAGATTTCCACCGATAAACCCGATTCTTTCGTGGCCTAATAACATTAAATATTCAGTTACTGTTTTCGCTGCTTTAAAATTGTCATTATTCACAAACGTAACTTCATTCTCATTCATATTATAGGGTCTGCCTATTAACACAAATGGAAAGTTCTGTTCGATAAGAAACGGCATAACCTTATCATTCACTCTTGAATAAAGGAGTACGATTCCATCTACTCGACCCCCATATACCATTTGCTTTACTTCTTCAAGAATCTCTTCTTCCGTTTGCCCTGTTGATAAATAAAGCCCGTAGCCTTCTTGATAAGCCTTTGTGCTAATTCCCCGAATAACCTCTGGGAAGAACGGATTTTGAAATGCAATTTTTGCTGAATTTGGCATAACAATACCTAACGTATTCGTGCTTTTATTAGCTAAACTTCTAGCGTTAAAGTTTGGATGATACCCCAATTCCTTCATTGCTTCTCTTACACGCTCTTTCGTTTTTTCACTAATCCGCGAGCTATTTGCAATAACTCGAGATACCGTCGACGGTGCTACGTTAGCCCGCTTAGCGACATCCTTAATGGTGACCGCCATCGGTATCCACCTCCCTACCCCTTTTGTCTCTTTTATTCTAGCTCTTACATACTCTTTACACAATCCATAGATTTTCAAATAATAAATGAACAAGGCATTATCTCATCCAACCTTAGACAGATAATGCCTCATCACATTCGATGATTCTATGTTGTTGTCACAATCCAAAGTAACAATGCAGAGTATAGAAACAACCCTATGGCAAGCACCATTAAAATAATTGATAATATTTTAAATCGTCCAAACAAGACCAAACACCTTCTTTGTCGTTATCCCTTTTCAGCACCAGCCGTTAACCCTTCCACAATATAGCGTTGGAACACAAAGAACAACACCATAAGAGGAATTGAAATCAATACAGCTCCCGCTGCGAATACGGTAAAGTTGTTATTTGCTTGTCCTGATACTAATGTAAACAACCCTTGAGCTAATGTCCAATTACTACTAGAGCGAAGAATAACTTCTGCCATAATAAAGTCCA
This sequence comes from Halalkalibacter sp. HAAS-P013, assembly GCF_056619925.1. Lineage (NCBI taxonomy): Bacteria > Bacillati > Bacillota > Bacilli > Caryophanales > Bacillaceae > Halalkalibacter > Halalkalibacter sp. HAAS-P013. Next base: position 35,818 of record NZ_JBWQTU010000003.1, on the reverse strand, counting down.
TACTTGCTCCAATAAAGCTATTAAAGGCAACAAATGCGATAATCGGTGTTGCTAGTGGAAGCATGACTTTCACAAAGATATCTGTATTCGATGCACCGTCGATACGAGCTGCTTCCATTAAACTATTTGGAATTCCATCAAAGAACCCTTTTACAATCCAAGTATTAAAGGCCACACTTCCAGCAGCTAATACTAAAATGTAACCAAGGTGAGTATCTAAAAGACCGAATGCTCCAAGCAACGTGTAGATCGCAATCATCCCCATAATTGTTGGGAACATTTGTAAAATAATGATCGCCATTAACCCTTGCTTCTTCCCTGCAAACTTAAATTTGGAAAAAGCATACCCAGAGAAAACACCAAATGTTGTCGAGATAAGCATATTTGATATAGCAATGAACATCGTGTTCTTATACCACGTTAAATAATCATGTTCCGCAAATAAGGCCTTATAATGTCCCCAATTCCAATCGGCAGGACTAGGAAATATTTGTGATGAATGTAGAGATGAACCAGGGTTGACTGATCCAATGAAAATGAAATAAACCGGGAATAAACAAATGATCACTAATGCGACCAAAATACTATATACGATAAAGTAGTTGATTGACTTTTTAGCTTTCGAACTAAGCATTTTCTTACACATCCCCTTTCATGGATTTTGTATTTCGTAAATTGAAATACGCAAACCCAGCAATGATCAAGAAGACCACTAGGGCAACAGCAGAGGCAATCGCATATTGACCGTTATCTAATGTCATTTTGAAGATCCATGATAATAAAATATCGGTATGACCTGCGTAATTATAATTGGCGTTCATTGGTCCACCTTCAGTCATTAAATAAATAAAGGTTAACTGGTTAAAATTAAACGCAAAGGTAAAGACCATTAATGGAACAGCAGCTACCATTACAATCGGGAATGTGATCTTACGGAACTGTTGAACAATGCTCGCTCCATCCACTTCAGCTGCTTCATACAACTCTTTGCTAATCGTTGTAAGGACAGCTGTAAATAGTGCCATCCAAAACGGAAACCCTAACCAAAGATTTGTCATTAATACGGCTATTTTTGCCCATGTCGGATCAGATAACCACGGAATTGGATTTAACCCAACGGCGCGCAGCATATCATTAAATACCCCAAACTGCCCATTGTACATATTTCTAAAAATTAAAATACTGACAAAACCAGGTACAGCCCAAGGAATAATGTAAATATTTCTCCAAAATTTTGTGTATTTCACGACTTTTTGCGATAACACAACGGCAACAAAAAGACCGGCAAACACTACGATTAATGTAGATGATATAGCCCAAATAATCGTCCACGAGAAAACACCAAGGAACGTTCCTCTCCAAGATTCCATCGTGAACAAACGAACAAATTGCTCAATCCCAACCCAATCAACTAAAGCCCTTGGAGGTAAATAGTTCGGGGAAGAAAAATTAGTAAAAGCAATTAACGCGGTAAATACAAGCGGAAAGACCGTTAATAAGATCATACAAATCGCTGTAGGTGTGATCAGAATATAGGCATACCCATTATCCCAAAGATTACGGACTGATTCTTTGAAATTCATGATTTTCTTTCCTTGCTCACGCAACTTCCCAACTAAATAGGCATCACGAACACTTAAATAATAAATACCCAATATTGCTATAAGCACGATTAACAACATTAGCCCTTCAGCCATTAACAAGATCGAATGATCACCTGGGTCGACGATACGACCTCTTTGTCTTACTTGAGGCGTTTCTCCTAACGTAATTAAGCCGTGCAATCCGCTTGCAATCGGTTTAATAAAGAAAAGTAAAACGATAAGTTCAAACAAGGCCCAACTAATACCCTTCCAATATTGCTTGTTGTACATTTGTCCAAGTCCCATAAAGAGAACAGATAGCAAAGCGGCGATTTTGCTATGGCTTTTGTCTTTATGGGACGCTTGAGATTCTAGATTTGTCGACACACTTATTCCCCCTTCAACTGGAATAGTAAACTTTCATAATTTCACCGAGGATAAACAGTGAGGCGGTTTAGGGGATTTTCCTATAAACCACACTCACTGATCCATTCATTTTTTCTGCTTTTATAGAAGGCCTTTCATCGAATTGCTATACCTTCTAAACTGGTTCTATTATTGATGTTGTTCCTGAATTGCTCGTTCAATTGTATTCACTGCTCGATCTAATGCTTCTTGAACATCAACATCACGATTCCAAATTTCTGTAAATGCCGCTGCCATTGGATCCCAAACAAGAGGCATTTCTGGAATGTTTGGCATTGGAACAGCATGTGTTGCTTGCTCTAAGAAACCAACTGAAATTTCGTTGCTTTGAATCGCTTCATGTTCTACTAATGCTAAGCGTGGAGGTAATGCACCAGTCAACTCATAGTTCTGTAATAAGTTTTCTTCATTTGTAATGAATTGAGCCAATAATGAAGCTGCATCCGGGTATTCCGTATATGCGTTCACATAAAAGCCACGAGTACCTGAGAAACTAGTAGGGTTTTCTCCATTGTCAAGTACCGGTAGTGGCGCAACGCTGAAGTTTACCCCTGCTTCCTCATATCCACGAACAGCCCACGGTCCGTTAATATCAAATGCTAAATCTCCACCTTCAAATAAAGCGGTTCGAACATCATAAGTAATATCTTCATTTTGAAATCCAGGAAGTAATTCATCACGCATACGAACTAGTACTTCTTCTGTACCTTGGACAGCACCTTCATTGTTTAAACCAATATCATTTGGGTTTGTCCCTTCATCACCAAAGACGTACGCGCCATACCCACCAAGAAATGCATACGTAAAGTAAAGGTTTTCAGGTTCCATCATAAACCCGTACTGATTGCCTTCTGTTAATTCTTTCGCTACTTCAAACAATTCATCCATTGTCTCAGGAGCTTCCTCTACTAAATCTGTGTTGTAGTAAAGAGCATACGTTTCAATACCAGATGGGTAACCGTAAAGCTCCCCGTCAAATGATGTAGCAGTAATAGCCGCTTCCATAAACTCTTCTTCATATTGCTCTGGCCAGAAATTTTCTAGAACTAATCCGGCAGAGATCGCACGTCCAATACGGTCATGAGTAGAAGCAAATACGTCGCCCGCTAATCCTTGAGGACCATCTGTTGCTAAACGTTCAGGTGCATCCTCTTGGTTTACTTCCTCAACTTGTACTGGAATTCCATATTCCTCTTCGAATTTCTCAGCCATTGCTTCAGCCCATATAAGCTGTTCGTCACCGTCACTCCATAACAATAACTCTGCGCCTTCTTCAGGTACGATTTCAAAATCGATTGCTTCTTCACCAGCGCCGCCTCCTTCATCAATTGTTTCTTCTGGAGCTTCTTCAGCAGGTGCTCCACAAGCAGCAAGTCCTAAAGTCAAAGCTAATACTGCAGTTACGTACTTTGTTTTTTTGAACATTTTATTTGTCCCCCTTATAAATAATTAATTTCATAATAATTGCTACTACCTGTGATTTGATTTTTCACCTCCCATTAGAATTAAGTTTCCTATGGATTTTGGTATTCATGAATTCTAATAGTTGTTTTCCTTTGCTTATCATTTACCAAAATAAGATACAAATTGCATCGTTTAACAAATAAGATTTAAGTTATATTAAAAGTAATGCAAACCTCTTGCATTAATAGCGCAAGCGATTGCGCATTTATCTATAAAAAAAGAACTGTTAGTTGAAAACGGTTCCACTTGGTTGGTTTCATTATAAAACGCTAATTCTTAAATGACAATACTTTTTTTTAAAAAAGTAGATGTTTAATCATTTTACATTTTTTAACTTATTGCACAAAACTGCGCAAACGCTTGACTTCATCTGCTATTGTTAGTATGTTGTTTTTGAATTCGAAAGATTATTGTTATTTTGTATAAATTGATTTTTAAGGAGTGGTTACGATGCTTAAAGAACATTAGGCTCTTTTAATAGACCGGCTGGGGAACTCATTAAAGGGGATGATCGTTATTGAAACAAATAAACCGAAACAGACAAAACGTAATTTAACTCTTTTTGCCATTACATGGCCTATTTTTATTGAAATTATGCTTCATATGATCATGGGCAATGCCGATACACTTATGCTTAGTCAATACTCCGATGATGCCGTAGCAGCAGTAGGAGTTTCCAATCAACTTATGTCTGTTATCATCGTTATGTTTGGATTTATTGCTACTGGCACAAGCATTTTAATTGCACAATTTTTAGGAGCTAAAAAGGAGAAGAAAGCTAGCCAGCTAGCCGTTGTCTCTCTTGTTGCTAATGTGGTAATTGGCCTGTTATTAAGTATTATCCTTCTATTTTTTAGTGAGGCATTTTTACGATTAATGAGCTTGCCAAAAGAATTAATGGATAGCGCTGTAACTTATTTACGAATCGTCGGAGGTTTCGCCTTTGTCCAAGCTCTCATAATGACAATTGGCGCGATTATTCGAAGTCATGGTTTTACAAGAGATGCTATGTATGTCACTGTTGGAATGAATATTGTTAACATTTTCGGTAATTATGTTTTAATTTTTGGCGCATTCGGTTTCCCTGTTTTAGGAGTAACGGGTGTTGCCATTGCAACTGTTTTCAGTCGATCAATTGGAGTCATTGTACTTCTTTACCTTCTATATAAACGTTTAGACGGGAAACTTCCATTCTCCTTTTTACGCACGTTTCCAAAGGTTGAGGTCAAGTCATTATTAAAAATAGGGATTCCAACAGCCGGAGAACACCTCTCTTATACCGGCTCCCAATTAGTGATTACATATTTTATTGCGACAATGGGGACAGAGGCTTTAACAACGAAAGTGTATGCACAAAACATTATGATGTTTATTCTACTTTTCTCAGTGGCAATTGGCCAAGGTACTCAAATAATAATCGGTCATCAAGTCGGTGCCAACAAAATAGAAGAAGCCTACAAACGTTGTATGAGAAGTTTAAAAATAGCCATCACCGTTTCAGCTACAATGGCTATTCTTTTTTATTTTTTAAGCAAACCGATCTTCTCCTTATTCACTTCAAATGAATCAATCATTGGTCTAGGTAGTTTATTACTATTACTAACAATCATTTTAGAGCCCGGCAAAGCGTTTAATCTTGTTGTAATAAATTCATTGCGAGCAGCAGGTGACGTTCGCTTCCCTGTCTATATGGGGATTCTTTCAATGTGGGGTGTTTCTGTCACAATTTCCTATACTTTAGGAATTTATTTCGGCTTAGGTTTAATTGGTGTATGGATTGCCTTTACTTTAGATGAATGGCTACGAGGTTTATTAATGTTATGGAGATGGCGCGGTAGGAAATGGCAAAGAATGGCTTTCGTAAAGAAAAACGACGTATCGTAAAAAAAGGGGATGTCTCAAAGATCAAAACCAGACCTTTTGAAACACCCCTTCCTTACTTTTTTACCGCTGATCTTCTGGCTGCACCTCTGTATGAAGCGCTTTAAAAAATGCGAGTATATTTTTATAACTACTTCCCAAATCCCCAAAAGCCCCTTGTTTAGAACAGTATACATCTACAGCTGATTTTATTGGTGTAATTTTAAATACGGTGATAACCATAACGCTTGATGATACACCTTTCTTTTCTAAAACGACTTCTCCACGTTCTTCATCAACATTTGTAACTTGCCAATTCGGCAACTTGTTATTATTTACAATCTTATGTACATAGTCAATCATAGCTTCACGGCTCTTTTTATAGTAACGTGTATTTAACCCTTCTAATTTTGGTTTCTCGCCAGTTTCTTCATGACTTTTCCAAATACCAGTAATTGTTCGTAATAGTGACAATGTATTCCCTCCTTAATTTAAAGTTTATGTATACTGTTTTTTCATACTTAATGTCCATCTCTATCTTATCACGTTTTTCTACTAAGATGTGCACAACCATCGATCGATTTAAAATGTTTTATGATTTCTTGTAAAATGAAGATAAAAAGTGTTCTTTCATTTCAGTAAAATATAATCTATGTTTAACTTATGTATAATATTTAAGGTGGCTCATATACTAAGCTCGAAACTAATAAAGAGGTGATTAGATATGACACAAAACAACAGCAGCAACAACCTTTTAGTTCCAGGAGTAGAAGAAGCACTTGATCAAATGAAACTTGAAATTGCTCAAGAATTCGGAGTACAGCTAGGAGCAGATTCAACGGCTCGTGCTAACGGTTCCGTTGGGGGAGAAATTACGAAACGTTTAGTTCAAATGGCCGAACAGCAAATACAAGGCTCTAGATTCTAAAAATAAAATACTCCTTGCCTCCACTGTAAAAAGCACCTTGATTTTAATTTCAAGGTGCTTTTCTTCTAATTGTTGAATATCAGTCAATCTCAATTACAGCGTACTTTCCATCATTTCTTTGGTAAACAATATTCGTTTCTAATGTTTCTGCTTCTGTAAAAACAAAGAACTGATGTCCTAGCATATTCATTTGTAAAATTGCTTCTTCTATATCCATAGGTTTTAAATTAAAGCGTTTGGTTCTTACAACTTGAAACATTTCTACTTGGTCAAAAGTTTCCACTTCTGGTTCGAGCAGTTGAACTGCATTCGTTTCACTCTTGCTAATAGCTTTTACCTGACGAGGTTTACGATTTACTTTCGTTTTATATTTACGAACTTGACGTTCTAATTTATCGACAATTAAGTCAATAGCAGCATACATATTCTCATGTTGTTCTTCTGCACGAAGGACTAAAGATTTTAAAGGGATAGTAATTTCTACTTTAGTATCTTTTTCATATACTTTTAACTTTACTTGAACTTCTGTTAAGATAATTTCGTCAAAGTATTTTTCTAACTTATCTACTTTTTTTATAATATAATCTCTTAAGGCTACTGTTACTTCTACGTTTTCACCACGAATGTTAAATCTCATTAGTAATCTCCTCCTGAATCCGTTTTCTAAATAGAAGATCTTTCTTTCTATGCTTTTATCATACTAATAGTCTGATATTTCTGCTGTGATGTGTATCACAAAAAGTATAAACAATAAAGAAACCGGCTGCATTTTTGATGCGACCAGTTTCTCCTTAGATAGTGAAAAGATTTTCTATTTAACTGCTTATTTGATATTTTTCCACTTGTTTTTGGGACTTTTTCCTTCCCCATACAACAATTAAACCACTCGCAATTAAACCTAACATTCCAGCAAAGTAAAAGCCAGCCGCAATACCAAAACTTGAATTTAAAATACCTGCTAAAAGCGGACCTAAAAACATCCCAATCGCGTACACCGCCTGATAAACCCCCATAGCAGTTGCTCTTTTTTCATGAGATATTGATTCAATTGACATCCCTAATAACAACGGAAACAACACTCCAAGTGCAAAGCCATTAACTCCTTGCACGACGATAAGTAACCATTTCGACTCCACAAAAGGGGTTATTAAAGTAAATAACGCGGTTAGCAAAAATGCATACTTTAATGATCTCCATTTTCCAAATCGCGGTACAACAAATTTCCCTAAATAAAGGGTAGCTAAAGCATGAGGGATCATAAAAGCAAAAACAATTAAACTAATATCCCTTGCCTCTAATCCAATGCTCGTAACATACGTGGGAATGAATCCAAACATGGTTGTAAAAATAATGCTATGAGCTAAAATTGATAGTAATGAGATCTTTAAAAGTTGTGGTTCTCTCATAACGGATGTAAGATCCTGCAGTCTTACTGGAGCTTTCGGTACACCCTCTTTCGGTTCATAGATAAAGAAGGCGAGTGCTATTCCTATCAATCCAACTATTCCACCTATCCAAAATGGAGCATGCCAGCCCCACGCGTTAACGACATAGCCACTAAAAATCATACCTAACAGTTGAGCTAACACAACCACAAAGGAAATACTGCTCATCGCTCGATGAACTTCACGATCAGCAAAATAACTAGAGTATAAAACGGCAAAAACCACCCATGTTGCCACCGATAATCCTGCTAAAGAACGAGCGAAAAGAATCCAACCTAAACTATCTGTTAGTGCAAATATAAAACAACTAACAGTACTTATTAATAAGCCTAAAATGATAAATGGTTTACGTATCTTAAATAAATCTGAACTTATTCCTATAGGTAGCCTGAATAAAAATTGCATTAGACCATAGCTACTTAACACAATTCCAATAAAGACATATGTCCCACCCATTGATTCCATATAGGGGGACAATATTGGAAGGTAGATAAAATGTGGAAACCAAATCATAAATGAAACAAGTAAAAAGATATATTTCTCTTTGTTTGAAATATGAGTACTCAATTTATCACTCCATTTTTAAAAAGGAAAGGTACTAAGCATCCATGCTTAGTACCTCCATTTAATTACCAACGAGTCGTTAGCATTTTCTTACGTGTATAGAATTCAACCCCATCTGTACCATTCGCATGTAAATCACCATAGAACGATTTTTTGTAACCAGAGAATGGGAAGAACGCCATTGGAGCTGGAACACCTAAGTTTACTCCAAGCATACCCGCGTCGATGTCTTCACGGAATTGACGAACAGCCCTTCCGCTATCTGTATAAATACACGCACCATTTGCAAATTCTGATTGGTTTGTTAACTCAATTGCTTCTTCCAGTGTGTTCACACGTACGACTGATAGAACAGGAGCAAAGATTTCTTCTTTCCAAATGGTCATTTCTGTATTTACATGATCAAAAATTGTCGGTCCAACGAAGTATCCAGCACCTGAACTCGCTGCATCTTTACGTCCATCACGAACTAAAGTAGCACCTTCTTTTTCACCAAGCTCAATGTATTGCTCAGTTTTTGCTTTATGAGAGTCACGGATAACTGGGCCAAGGAACACTCCTTCTTCCATTCCATTACCAATTGTAATCTGATCAACTGCTTCAACTAATTTTTCCATGAACGGCTCTGCTACATCACCAACAGTTACTACAACTGCAGCTGCCATACATCTTTCACCAGCTGAACCATACGCTGCATTCATAATTTGGCTAACTGCACCGTCTAAATTCGCATCTGGCATAACGATGGAGTGATTTTTTGCACCAGCTAACGCTTGAACACGCTTACCATGAGCAGATGCTGTTTTGTATACGTATTCTGCTACTGGTTGAGAACCTACAAATGAAATCGCCTTTACTGTTGGGTGTTCAAGAAGACCATTAACAACATCATGTGCACCATGAACGATATTTAACACACCGTCAGGAAGACCTGCTTCTGTAAATAATTCAGCTAAACGGTTTGCAAGTAATGGTGTACGCTCAGATGGCTTTAATACAAATGTGTTACCGCTCGCAATCGCAAGTGGGAACATCCAGCATGGTACCATCATCGGGAAGTTAAATGGTGTAATTCCACCAATTACTCCGATTGGGTAACGGTACATTCCTGATTCAACTCCTGTTGCAATATCTGGTAATTGCTTACCCATCATCAATGAAGGAGCTCCTGCTGCAAACTCAACACACTCAATTCCACGTTGAACTTCGCCGTATGCTTCACTGTAGCTCTTACCATTCTCTAGTGTTACTAGACGAGCTAATTCTTCCCAGTTTTCTACTAATAATTGTTGGTATTTAAATAGAATACGAGCTCTGCGAGGTACCGCTGTTTTGCCCCACTTTTTAAATGCCGCTGCTGCGTTTTCTACTGCTTGATCTACATCTTCACGACTTGAGATCGGTACATGCGCAATAATTTCACCTGTAGCTGGGTTTGGAACCGCATCTGTTTTTCCTGAAGTTGATTCTACCCATTGACCTCCAATATAGTTTTTAAGATTTTGTACAGTTACTGCATTTGACATAGTAATTACTCCTCTCAATATTTGCTTCTATAATTTTTTTGCTACCCTTTTAAGATGGACCAGCACCTATATAGTTAATTTCATCGTATTCCACAATGAAATCCTTTTCAAAATAGGTAGCGCCAATCCTTTTCCCCAGAAATTCTATTAATTTTTAGGTTTCTAGAATTCGCTGGACCTGTAGCCGTCCCACAACCGAGACCGTATACATTTCCTAGAAGTGAAACTTGAATTTTTGCAACCGCACTGAAATCGATTACATTCAATTAAGTTTTGACTTCCTCTTACAATACTCATTCTATAGTATTCAGTTTTTTTTGTAAATGCTTTTTCTAGTTTTTTTTTTACTTTTTTTTAATGTTAATTTTACCATGCTAGCCCTTTAAAATATTGGGTTTTCATTGATTCTTTTATCAATAGCCTACAAATAATAACATAATTATATAAGGGTTTTTCATTAAAAGTATTTCTTACTTATGATGAATAACTAAGTTGATATCTCGAAAATGACTGCAATCGATTTCAAGATCTGCACGGTCCTAAATTCTTTCTAAAGCCTTTAAAGTGTTGGATTTCGATCCACAGGACTCGCCAATGATTAGTTCATCCTTCATTACAATTTTCTTTTTGAGCATTTTTTCACCATTTATTTGTTTTAATAATAAATCCATCGCTTTTTTTCCTATGTCATACTTTGGTTGGGCAACCGTCGTTAGGTTCGGTTCATGTATTGATGACATTTTTATATGGTCAAAACCGACGACCGCGATATCTTCAGGTACATCTAGGTGACAACCCTTTACTGCCTTTATTACACCCATTGCCATATCATCGTTGAAAACAAAAACTGCAGTAGGTGGGGTTTCTAGTGCCAATAGTTTCAGCATTTGATTATAACCAGAATCAAATGTTTGATCTCCTTCTTGAATATATGCTGAATCAATTTCTAAATCATGGCTCATCATCGCTTGCTTATACCCCCTTAATCGGTCTCGACTAAGGACTATATTTATTGGACCTGTAATATGTGCTATCCTAGTATGTCCTAATTGAATTAAATGTTCCGTAGCCTTTCTTGCACTACTTATATTATCAATAGAAACTGTTGGAACATTCAATCCATCCATATATTCACAAGCGAGTACAAGCGGGTACTGCTCAGAGATCTCCTCTAATTTACGCTTATCTAAGCGAGCAGTTAAAAGAATCATTCCATCAGCTTGTTTTTGAAATAATAGGTTAATATATTCCGCTTCTCTTTCAATGTTATTTTCAGTGTCACCCAAAATTACTTGGTACCCACAACTAACGGCAACGTGCTCTATACCTCTAAGCACTTCAGAGAAAAAGGCACTTGTAATATCCGGGACAACGACAAGGATGATTTTCGTTGCCTTCGTCCTAAATTGCCTTGCAACTGCATGAGGCTTATAATTAACCTGGTTGATTACATCCATGACTTTTTGCTTTGTTTCTTTGCTTACGAGTTCGGGGTGACAAAGTACCCTCGAAACTGTAGCAGGTGAAACATTCGCTAGTTTGGCTACATCACTCATCTTCATATTATTAAACTCACCTCCCATATTTCAAGCTAATAACTGAAAACGATTACACTGACTATCAAAAAAAATCAGTATTTGTTCCGCTTACAAAAAAGTACCTGAAAATACTTCTTATTTTATTTTATATTATTTAGTTTTCTTTGTAAATGGCTGTTTTTTGTAACCCACTCCTCTCAAGGCTCTTAAAAGATGTAGCGACTCCGCTCATTGCTTCTGTGGTGTCTCAAAAGGTCAAAACAGACCTTTGAGACACCACAGATCACTTTTTCAATTATTTACTCAATATGGCTAGATTCTCTTATTATTAATTCATCTTTCATAACAAATTTCTTCTTTTTCAGAGGCTCACCATTTATTAATTTTAGCAACAACTCCATCGCTTTTTTACCAATTGCATACTTCGGTTGGTCAATCGTCGTTAAATTAGGTTCAAATACTGATGACATTTTTATATTATCAAAACCTACTACCGCTAAGTCGCTTGGCACATTTAATCCACTATCTTTAGCTGCCTTAATTGTGCCCATGGCCATTTCATCATTAAAAACAAATATAGCTGTAGGTGGTGTTGATAACGATAACAATTTTAAAGTTTGATTATAACTAGATTCAAAACTTAATTCTCCCTCTTGTATATATGCAGGATCGACCTCTAAATCGTTACTAATCATTGCTTGTTTATATCCTTTTAACCTATCTCGACTTAAGATAACACTAATGGGCCCTGTGATGTGAGCAATCTTCGAATGACCTAATTGAATTAAATGCTCGGTTGCTTTACGAGCGCTACTTACATTATCGATTGAAACAGTAGGAACATTCAAACCATCTACATATTCACATGCTAGTACTAATGGAAATTCACTAGCTAATTCTTCTAGCTTGCTCTTATTTAGACGAGCTGTTAACAGTACCATTCCATCCACTTGTTTCTGCAACAATAAATTAATATAACTATCTTCTCTCTCAATATCGTTTTCTGTATCCCCTAAAATTACTTGATAACCATTTTCCAGGGCTATATGCTCAATACCTCTTAATACTTTTGAAAAAAAGGCACTCGTAATATCGGGCACAACAACTAAGATGATTTTCGTTTCTTGTGTTCTAAATTGTCTTGCAACAATATGAGGTTTGTAATTGACTTTATTTATGACATCCATAACTCTTTGTCTTGTCTCAGCACTAACCTTCTCCGGATGACTTAGTACCCTTGAAACTGTTGCTGCTGATACATTTGCAAGTTTTGCTACATCACTCATTTTCATATTTTTATAGCACCTCACCTTCCTTCCACTGTAAAAACGTTTTACTGGGAATGTCTGTATTTTTGGTCGTATTTTTCTTGCTATCGATGATTGTCATGAGAGTAATAGATTATTATAAGTAAATCCAAAACCTTTGTCAAAACAAAGTATTATATTGTTATTTTACCACGTTATGAAAACGGTTACTAACTAATTATAAAAAGTTGACACCATTTGTAATTTCTCTGAAAATTTGATGGTGATGTTTTGATTAAATGTTGATATAATATGAATAAGTTTTCATATGAATTCTTTTACTGGAAAATCAAGAACGACAATGGTTACATTGCAAAAACCCAAGGGAATATACTCCCTATTCAATTTCTCTTAAATAAAGGGCTGGTATAATATGTTAAAATCACAACGCATTAATCAAATTTCTGACTATATTAATCAACATCAAACGGTTGCATTGGATGATTTGGTAACGGTTTTTGGCGTTTCGAAAAATACCATTCGGCGAGACGTACAAGAATTGGTTGAATCCGGCGAGTATAAAAAAGTATATGGTGGAGTCAGTGTAAATCGAACACGACTTGAACCTTTTCAAGATAGAAAAACACGCAATTTGCGTCAAAAGCAACTGATTGCCAAAAAAGCCGCTAGTTATTTAGCAGATGGAGATGTTATATTTATCGACTCAGGAACAACAACACTTGAAATAGTCGAGTTTATAAAAACACTTGATTTGACGATCATTACGAATAATCTTGATTTCATCATTCACGCTCTTCCATTTGAAAATTTAAATGTTATTTCAACTGGTGGTGTACTAGAACGCAAGACCAAATCATTTGCTAGTTTCATTAAACAGGATATTCTGAAATCACATAATATCAACAAAGCATTTATGGCTTCTGCTGGTGTTTCTATAAAAAATGGAGTAACAAATTCGAGCCCACTTGAAAGCGATCTCAAACGTACAGTTGTAGAAAGAAGTTCCGAAGTGTTTCTTTTAGTTGATCACAATAAATTTGATCAGCATGCTGTAATGACTTATTGTGATATACAGGAAATAGATGTTCTAATTACAGACTCTGTTCCTGCGAATAAATACACAGAATATGCTCAAGACTATAATATCGAGCTTGTTATTGCAGATTAACTTTAAATAGCTAGACAATCAACCTAAGTCTCCTTTCGATTGTCTTTTTTTATATTAAAAGAACCTGTTATGATTTTCCATAACAGGTTCTTTTAATAGTACTTTACTAAACGTTAGTTTTTTCAGGGGCTTTATTACTTGTATTAAATTCTCTCATCTTCTCTTTTACTGTAGCAACGATAGCCTCTTTACCAGGTGTGGTAATTGCGCGATTATCGTAAATATCACTGTCGTTAATTAATACTTCACGGACGGCTTTTGCCCATGCTTGTAAACATTCAGTATTCACATTAATTTTTGCATGTCCAAGTTCAATCGCTTTTTTGATTTGGTAATCTGGAATTCCTGATCCTCCATGTAAAACCAATGGAATACCAGTCATTTCTGAAATTTGTTTCATTTCATCAAAGCCGAGTTGCGGTTCACCTTGGTATGGCCCATGAACAGATCCTAAAGCGGCTGCCAATGCGTCCACTCCCGTTTCTTCAACAAGACGCAAACATTCATAAGGATCAGCATATTTCACACCACCAATAAGTCCATCTTCCATTCCGCCAACTGTTCCTACTTCAGCTTCTACAGATACATGGTGAAGTTTAGCGTAATCAACTACTTCTTTAGTCATAGTAATATTTTCTTCAATAGAATAGTGGGATCCATCGATCATCACAGATGTAAACCCTGCATCAATCGCCTGTTTACACCTCTCCACATTCATTCCATGATCTAAGTGTAGGGCAACTGGAACAGTGATTTCCATTTCTTCTACAAGCGTCTTCACCATAGCTGCTATTGTTTTAAACCCACCTAGATAATCAACGAGTCTATCAGAAGCTGCCACAATAACTGGTCCACTTTCTTCTTCGGCTGCTTGTAAAATAGCCTGTGCCCACTGTAAACTATTAATGTTATATTGCCCAACCGCATAGTTTCCTTCTTTTGCTTGTTGTAGCATATCTTTCATAGAGACTAATGCCATTTATTTAATACCTCCTTTTTATTCTTTCTATTACTTTAAATTCATTTCTAATTCTTTAAATTTATAAATCGAAATTAATACATTTTATCTTTCTTTCTTAAATCGCATATTAAACCGAGTCTCTCTAAACAAAAGACCCGGTTTAAGTCTAGTTAAACTGTTACTTTTTGAAATAATTTTTCGTCAATATATTTACGTGCAATTAGTGCATATTCTAATGGATGTGCCTTTGCTGGGTCCTGCTCAGCTTCAATTACAATCCACCCTTTGTAGTTATGCTTAAGTAATGTTTGGTAAACTTCTGAGAAATCTATACAACCATCACCTGGTACGGTAAACATACCATTTAAAAACGAGTCTAAGAATGAGTTTCCAGCTGTCTTACATTCTACTAATTTGTTCTCCCTTACATCTTTAAAGTGAACATGCTTGATACGATTCATATGCTTGTTTAACAATGTCATAAAATCATTATCTGAAACATAAATGTGTCCAGTATCATAAAGGAGGTGAACATGATTAGGATCTGTATTTTCTAATAAATGATCGATTTCCTCTAACGTTTGTACACCTGTTCCCATATGGTGGTGAAATACTAAATGTAAATCATACTGTTCGGCGATTTTTCCAAGCTCATTTAAGCCTTGGCATAACGTATTCCATTCCTCATCCGTAAAATAAGGCTTTTCAGTAAAAACATTCTTTTTTGTACCTTGAATGCTATAAGTTTGTTCTGAAACAACCGCAACGGCTGCGTTTACTTGCTGTAAATTCGCACAATGCTTGTGAAAATCCTTTGCTACTTCTTCAAGTCCATCACGAATTAAAAAGCTTGAGAACCATTGTCCTGCGATCTTTAAATTACGCAAGCTGAGTTCTTTGTTTAGTACTTTAGCTTCAGGAAAAAAACCTCCAACTTCCGTACCTTGAAACCCTGCTACAACAATATCACTTAATAAATGTTGTAATGTATTTTCTGCACCGATTTCTGGAATATCATCATTACGCCAGCCAATTGGAGCAATTCCCCATAGAATATCTTGATTACTCATTAGCATTCACCTTCTACTTTTTAATATTGCTTTGCATTTTTCAATTTTTCTTGCTTTAATTCATATGCTTTTTGAATTCCTTCACGATCAGAAACTTCAGAAACCCCTAAGTTCCACCAGCTTCCTTCATAACCGTCTGTCATTGTTTTAGGTAAAACTTTCATCTCAATTAACGTCGAACATTCTTGTTTCTTTGCGTCTTCTAAAGCTGCCTTTAGCTCTTCAACTGTATTGGCACGATATGCTTTCGCTCCGTAACCTTCAGCTACTTTCGCATAATCTACATTTAAGATTTGATTATCGTCTGTTCTAAATTCACAGAAGTAACTTCCGCTTCCAAAATCCATTTGCAGATTGTTAATACAACCATAACCAGAGTTATCAAATAATAAAATGTTAATTTTTTTGTTGTATTGAATTGCTGTTACAAACTCTGAATGAAGCATTAAGAAACTACCATCACCGACCATCGTGTATACTTCTTTTGTAGGCTCAGCTAATTTCAATCCTAACGTACCTGAAACTTCATATCCCATACATGAATATCCATACTCAAGGTGGTACGTATTAGGCACTGATGAATGCCATAGACGTTGTAAGTCTCCTGGTAGCGAACCAGCCGCACAAATAATGATACTATCTGGGTCAATTGTGTCATTAATAGTTAATAATGCTGTTGTTTGAGCAAACTCGGTTCCTAACACATCGGCATATTCATTCATCACTTCTTGAGAGAAATGATTTTTAATTTCAGGGACAAAACCTTCACGACTAAATGTTACTTTGCTTAAGCGGTCACGTTCAGCCAACCATTCTTCCTTCAATTCAGTAATAGTGTTGCCGAATTCACTTTCATATCCTTCTAGCATCGGTGTTAATGCTTCAAAGGTAGTTCTTGCATCGGCCACCACTTGGAAACCATCAAGTTTATATGCTTGCATACGGCTTAGATTCACATTAAGGAACTTAGCTTCAGCAAAGTTAAAAATTGTTTTTGATGATGTCGCAAAGTCTGTATACCTTGTTCCTACACCAATCACTAGATCTGCTTGTTGAGCTGCTTTATTCGCTGCCAGTGTTCCAGTAATCCCAAGTCCACCTAGGTTATTTTTAAACGAATGCTCGATAGTAGACTTACCAGCTTGTGTTTCTACTAAGGGCACATTATATCTCTCAGAGAATTCAACTAAAATGTCGCGTGCTTCTGAATACTTTGCCCCACCGCCAACAACGATTAAAGGCTTTTTACTATTTTTAATTAATTCTACAGCACCTTTTAATTCACGATCACTCGCTGGCTTGCGGTCAATATAATGAACGCGCTTTTCAAAGAACTTTTCATCAAAGTCAAACGCTTCCCCTTCAACGTCTTGTGAAATACACACTGTTGCAGGACCTGATTTTGCCGGATCTGTCATTACTTCAAAAGCACGAATTAAACTTGACATTAATTGTTCAGGGCGAGTAACACGATCCCAATACCTAGATACTGGTTTTAAAGCGTCATTTGTCGTAATAGCTAAACTGTGCTCTTGCTCAATTTGTTGCAATACAGGATCTGGCTGACGAGTAGCATACGTATCAGCCGGGATTAGTAATACAGGAATGTTGTTAGCAAGTGCCGTTCCCGCTGCAGTTACTAAGTTTGCTGACCCTGGACCGCTAGACGTTGTAATCGCATAAATCTTTTTGCGAAGCAATTGCTTACTGTAAGCAATCGCAGCGTGTGCCATTCCTTGCTCATTTTTCCCTTGAATCACTTTTAAATGGCCTGGATCACTCTCTAGTGCTTGACCTATTCCTAATACATTTCCATGACCGAAGATGTTAAAAATTCCTTCCACGAACGGAATCTCTTCTCCATCCACATGAATATATTGTTGGTTTAAAAACTTGATTAAAGCTTGCGCTGTTGTTAGTCTAATCGTTTTCATAAGCGTCTCCTCTATCCCACTGAAATGGTTTCATTCTTTGCAATTAATCCTTCAATCTCTTCTACAGATGGCATTGCATCTGATGAACTATGCTTGCTCACTACGATTGAAGCTGATGCACTTCCATATTTTAAAGCTGTTTCAATATCCTTACCGCTAATTAGTGCGAATAAGAATGCTGATGCATATGAATCACCTGCACCAAATGTTTTTAATACTTTCGTTTTATAAGCCAATCCTCTGAAGACTTCTCCAGATTTCGTATACGCGTATGAGCCTTCAACACCATGTTTAATAACCACTAAATCAGCTGAGTGTTTAAATAAGTAGTTTACTGTATCTTCGTTATTACCTTCTGTCGTTCTATTTTCAAGGGCATCGAATTCTTCACGAGTACCGATAACAACATCAGATTGTTCAGCAACTAATGAATAGTACACAGCAGTTTCTTCTGCATTATTCCAAGAATATGGACGATAATCTAGCTCAAAGATAACCTTTACATCATTTTTCTTCGCTAAGTTAATCGATTTCAATACCGCCTCACGAGATGGGCTTTTTGATAAAGCTGTACCTGAAACAAGAAGAACTTTAGATTTTTTAATATACTCTTCATTTACTTCACTTTGGTCTAGGTAAAGATCTGCTACATCTTGTCTGTACATTAGAATGCTACACTCTTCTGGACTTTTAATCTCTGTAAAAGCTAATCCCGTTTTATGTCCTTCTTTATCAACAACCATATTGGAAGTGTCAATTCCAACTCCACTCATGTATTGCTCAATGAAACGACCATGTTGATCGTCTGCAAGTTTTCCAATAAAACCAGCCTTCAAGCCAAGTTTTGAACTTCCGATTGCGATATTAGCTGGTGAACCACCAACGTATTTAGAAAATGTCATTGTTTCTTCCATTGGACGATTGTACTCAACTGCATTTAAATCAATACACGCTCGACCTATTGCAATAATATCGAATTCTCTGTTTTCATTAAATTTATAATTCATTTTATCTAACACTCCTCTTAGTAGTTTTTAAGTTTTTAAGGTTTTAAGTTTTTAAGGTTTTAGCCTTTTAGAATCCACTCGTGATCAGGGTCGTTATGAAATTTCCAAATTCGAGTTGGACCTGCCATTACGTTTAGATAGTAAGAAGTATAACCTTCAGGAACACCAACCGGATGATACCCTACAGGAACAATGACCATGTTCCCATTTTCAACTGTCATCGTTTCATCTAGTGAACGGTCATCTGTATAAACACGTTGGAATACAAAACCTTGCGGCGGATTCATTTCATGATAATAAGTTTCTTCTAAAAATGACTCTTCTGGTAAGTTATCTTGATCATGTTTGTGTGGGGGATAACTAGACCAATTTCCACTTTCTGTGAATACTTCTACAACTAACAAACTATTTGCTGAAGGATCCGAATCAGGTAAAATATTATGAACCATTCGTTTGTTGTTACCTGTTCCTCTGTGCTCCACTCCATTGTCTGCAGCACTGATTAACTTCGTAGGTAATTGTTTATCTGAAGGTGAATAACAAAGAGCTACACGTGCTTGGCTTACTGCTACGACTTCAAACGTGCGATCGTTTGAAACATAAACACTATCTGTCGGTATTTTTTCAAATACAGTTTCACGAGTTCCTAAATTTTCAAATGTAACTTCCTGATCAGTCACATTGATCTTCCCCGTTACAGCAACAATACAACACTCTTGTTTTCCTAACTCCTCTGAATATGTAGCTCCAGGAGCTAAATCAATCATCTTAAAATTCACATATTCAAGAGATGCATTTTCAGATGTCACATCATGAACGAGTGTTACACCGTCTTTAATTTCCGTACTTTCTGGCTTACGAAGCAATTTGCTCATTACTACTACCTCCTAAAATCAGTTAACTCGTTGCAAAATTACCGAAACTCAATGAAATCGATTTCATTGAAACGAAATTTTTTTTGTAAGTTCTTATTTAATTGTATCAAAAATCAGAACCTTTATGACTTTCGTTACACTTAATTATCTTGCAATTGTTGTCATGTTTTGGTTATGTTTTGATAACTTCTGTTTCAGAATAATATTAAAAGCGTTTTCAGTCAATACTTTTTTAATCATTTATCTGATTATTTTTTGAAATTTATTAAGGCGATAACTATTTATAACCACTATCACTTAAGGTTCTAATAAACTCTATTAGTGATTAAACTATCCCCTAAATAATTTTGTAATCGATTTCAATGAATTAAAAAAATATAAACATCGGGACCAACTAACTTTTGTAATTGGTTAATCATCATATTTGTATAATACCATTATTGTAAAACGCTTTCAATAGTATACTTGCTTTTTTCTTATTTACTTATTTTCTAGTATTTGTAGCGTACAATTCATGAAGATTAAGAAAAAAGGAACTAGTCTTTAAAACAAGACTAGTCCCTTTAGGATCTCAAAGAGAGATCAATAGCTTTATTTTTTTCGGTTCTTTCTAGAGTCAATATATACAGCTGCAACGATAATTGCACCCTTTACGATTTGCTGCCAATATGAGCTTACACCTAGAAGGTCTAGACCATTGTTCATAACACCAATAATCAAGGCTCCAATGATGGTTCCACCGACTGTACCAATACCGCCAAACAAACTAGTACCACCAATAACAGCTGCAGCAATTGCATCTAACTCAAACATAATACCTGCTTGTGGCTGACCAGATGCAATCCTTGATGTAAGAATCATACCGGCAATACCACCCAACAGACCAGCATATGCATAAACCATTAACTTAATTCTGCTTACATTAATACCAGCTGTAACAGCCGCTTGTTCATTTCCTCCAATTGCATAAACATACCTACCAACCTTTGTTTTGTTAAGAAGTACCCATGTCACTAAACCAACTAATCCAAAGATGATAACTGGTACTGGAATCCCAAAAACAATTCCTTGACCGATAAATGTAAATGATTCAGAAATACCACCAATTGGCCGACCATCACTATAAAGCATCGCAGCTCCACGAGCAGCTGTCATCATTCCTAATGTGGCGATAAAAGGAGCTAGCATTCCTTTTGCTACAAGCGTACCGTTAATTAGACCAGCTAATAAACCGACACCTAAAGCTACTAAAATCGGAACAACTATCGGATAATCTCCTTGAGCAAATGTTGCCACTACAACTGAGACTAAAGCAATAACTGAACCAGAAGATAAATCTATCCCTTTTGTAATAATGATAGGTGTAACCCCTATTGCTATAATACCTATAATGGACATCTGCCTTACAATGTTTATCAAGTTAGTAGCGCTTAGAAAATGGGGTGTTAAAATGGACATTAATACAATTAGTAAAATTAGAATGATAAATATACCATATTTTTTTAATATATTCATTGCTAGTTCTTTACCTTGATTATTTTTCACTTGTTTTGATTCCGTCTTTTCTAGCTCTAGACCCATCTTACGTTCCTCCAAACTGAATAAATTCACTAGACACTTCTTTCACGTTGCGATATTAATTAGATACGGCTTGTCGCGTTTCGCTCTGACTAGTATTTTTCGTACTAATATTTTGTTGACCAGTAGCATATTGCATAATCTTTTCTTGGTTGGCTTCTTCTCTGCTTAATTCACCAGTAATTCGACCTTCATGCATAACTAATACGCGATCACACAAACCTAGAATTTCTGCCATTTCAGAAGAAACAACGACAATCGCTTTCCCCTGGCTTGCTAATTTAAAAATAATGTTATAGAACTCTGATTTCGCTCCAACATCAATTCCACGAGTTGGTTCATCTAAAAATAAAATATCTGGGTTTTTCAATAACCATCTTGCTAATAATACTTTTTGCTGATTCCCACCACTTAAATTTTCAACAATTTGATCAATGCTTGGTGTTTTGATTTTAAGATTTTCTTTTTGCTCTAAGCAGTCGGATTTAACTTGTTTATAGCTCAATAACCCCGATGAAATATACCGATCAATATTGACAGTTATCATATTTTCTCTAACTGATAGAGGTAAAAACAAACCTGTTAATTTGCGGTCTTCGGTTAAAAAGCCTATGTTACTTTTAATAGCCTCTATTGGGGTGTTAATATTGACTTTTTTACCATGAACATAAACCTCACCTTGGTCCGCTTTTTTCACACCAAAGATGGTCTCAAGTACTTCTGTTCTCCCTGCACCCATCAAACCTGCAAAACAGACTATTTCTCCTTTTCGGACTTCAAAATTCACATCTTCAAACCAACCAGTATGACTTAAATTTTTAACTGATAAGGCCACTTCTCCAATTTTAGGTTCAGGCTTATTGAATACTTGATTTAATTCTCGTCCTACCATCATCTTAATTAGTCTATCTCTTTCCATATTCGCAGCCGTATCAGTACCGATAAACTGACCATCTCTAAATACAGATATGTCGTCTGCAATTTCATACAACTCACTCATCTTATGAGTAATATAAATAATTCCAACACCTTTATCTTTTAATGAGCGTATCATTTTAAAAAGTTGAGCAACCTCTTTTTCTGTAATTGCTGAAGTTGGCTCATCCATAATGACTAACTTTGAATCAAAGGATATCGCTTTAGCAATCTCAACCATTTGTGTATTAGCAATACTTAAATCAATCATTTTTGTTCTAGGATCAAGATTTATTTCTAGACTGTTCAATAGGTCTTTAGTCATTTGATATAACTTACGATTATTTACGAGTCCACTTTTCCCATAAGTTGGTTCCCGTCCCAAATATATATTTTCTGCAACAGTCATTTCAGGAATAGGACTTAACTCTTGATGGATCATGGATATCCCTTTATCCAAAGAATCATTAATATTGTTTAATTTCAACTCTTCACCGTCAAAAATAATTTTTCCCGTATCTGGTGTGTACATCCCGATAATGATTTTCATAAGAGTCGATTTTCCTGCTCCATTTTCTCCCATAAGAGCATGGACAGTACCTTTTCTAACTTTTAATTGGACGTCGTCTAATGCTTTTACACCAGGAAATTCTTTTGTGATGTTTTCCATTTGTAAAATGTATTCACTCATTTTGTACCCTCCCATTTTCAATAGGATATTCATTTAATGAAAGGAAACCAATGAGGTTTCCTTTCACAACCTGTTTCTTAAGTATTACTCGTACTTGGCGACATACTCATCTACATTATCTGGTGTCACAAGTTGATAAGGCACTAAAACGTCTTCTACTTCTTCACCATTTGCTGCTTTTACAGCAGTAATGATACTATTTGCTCCTTGACCTTTTGCATCCTGAAACACGGTAACATCAAGTTGGCCAGACTTCATAGCATCTAAAGCTGCAGGTGTAGCATCAATTCCCGCAACTAAAACTTCATCTAGTTTTCCAGCTGCTTCAAGTGCCAAAATTGCTCCAAGAGCCATTTCATCGTTATTCGAAACGATAGCATCGATATGAGAACCTGAATTTAACCAGTTTTCCATTAATCTCATACCTTCAGAACGATCGAATTTAGCTGTATTTTGATGAACAATTTCTAATCCAGCATGTTCTTCAATAATTTGTACATTTCCTTCTGTACGTTTAATTTGTGCTTCGTGCCCTAATTCACCTTCCATAATAGCGATGTTACCTTCTCCACCTAAAAGTTCTGCCACTTCTTCCATCTGCAAGAGGCCTGATTGAATTGATTCAGAACCAACATAGGCTGTCGCTTCTTCTACTCCGTCAAATGTACGATTAGCAACAATAATTGGAATACCTGCATTATTGACCATATTAATAATATCTACTGCGGCTGTTGTATCTACAGGGTTGATAACGATCGCATCAACTTGACGTGTGATAAAGTTCTCAATTTGGTCCATTTGTCTTGCACTGTCATTTTGTGCATCACTATAAATAAATTCAAAATCAGGATGATTTTCTGCTTCTTCTTTCATCGCATCTTGCATGTAAGTTAGGAATTCGTCTAAGTTAGAAATTGAAACACCAATTGTCTTTTTATCTCCAGATCCTTCTGTTGTCGAACTAGGTTCATTCCCACCTCCGCAAGCAGCTAAGAATAATAGCATGATTAAACCGACAAAAGTTAGTACCGTTTTTCCGAATTTCATTCGTAATTCCCCCTGATAAACATTTGTTTTTTTGTAATCGTTTTCACATAACACCAAAAACAAGACAACTATTATAATTGAACAGGGCCAAATTTGATAACTATCACCCTCCTTTTCTTAATAAACCCACCCTCTTTATTTGAAAAATCAGATAAGTAAACGCAGTACAATCGCTTCCGCCACTTTTTTGCAATCGATTACAATCTTATTGTGGTGCGTTTGATTGCGCTTTATTTTGATAAATTAAAGATACATGATTGTGTCTATTTTGTAAACGCTTTTTTAAAACATTTTTTTGAATTTTACCAAATTTGACTAATCTTTTTAGAAAAAAGGCTATTCTATAGCTTTTTTGAAAACGATTACAAACAATAGATATTTGATCGTATTAATCTCAAGAACTAGCAGTTGTTGAGCAAATTTGCTATCCTGCTCCTCCAAATCGATCATAAATCAACAAAACGTTCTAATGACTAAAAGAAATTGGATTTGTCTCACGGAAACATAAATACCTCCCCGTTTTTAAAGCTAATGGGGAGGTATGAGGATGATCCCTCACATTATTCTTTACGAGTAATTAAAAGTTGGTTGACCAACTCGCACTCCAGTTAAATTTGACGTAGGCTACCTTTATCAAAAAACCTCGCAATATTTTTCTCTACATTAGGATCAGGCACTAATGGCGGAGCATGATGAGGCTTTGTCCTAGCATCAATAATGACATTGTCACAAGCCCAGTGCTTATATTCATAATGCTCATTCACACCATATATATCGTGAGAAGGGTTACTTCTTGTGAATGTTGCCCACAAAAAATTGCTTGTAGATTCACTTACAAATTGACTATCATCACAAAGAATAATCATAGGACAAGTAGGTAGATCACCCTTCTTACTGATTGCCTCACTTAAATCTTTCAACTCCTGTTTAGCCTGATTATAACTAGTAAACTCTGGCCCTTGAAGCGTTACAATCCCCGGCATAACAAGTTGTGGTTGATCAAAGCCCTCTAATTCTTTTAAAGAATCAGGGACCTCCATACATAAGTCTCTAATTTTATCTCCATAAGCGGCAAATACAACTTTACTTCCTGTATTTAACCCGGTTCCAGAATAATCTAATGTATCAATGGTGGTGTTTGTTTGGAAATGGATGTCACGTCGTAGATCAATTCGTTCTAAAATATAGGTTAAAAACTCCTCTTCCCTACGTGTAGCTAAAGGTTGTTCCTCTTCAGCTGTAATAAATAAATATTTCGCTAAGCTTAATTGGCCAGTCCCTAATATGCGGTTAGCAAGTGTAAGAAGCTCGGTTGGCTGCTTCACCTTTTGAAATGGAGTATAACGCTCACTGCCAAGTGCAAATAGCAACGGATGTACACCAGCTGCGTCTACCGCATGGACTTCTTGAACTCCTGGAATGTCTTGCTTAATTGCATCACCCGTCAACTCATGAATCAAATCACCAAAAGCTGTATCTTCTTGAGGTGGACGGCCAACAACTGTAAATGGCCAGATTGAATTAGACTTTGCGTACACTTTATGAACACGCATGACTGGAAATGGATGAGTAAGGCTATAGTATCCTAAATGGTCACCGAAAGGTCCCTCTGGCTTCGTTTCTTCGGGGTGAATCTCTCCCGTAATAACAAAGTCAGCATCATGACTAATACAATACCCATCGACATAGCTATAGCGAAAACGACGCCCTGCTAACAAGCCTGAAAACGTCAGTTCACTTAGCCCTTCTGGAAGTGGCATCACAGCCCCTAACGTATGAGCAGGAGGTCCTCCAATAAAAATACTCACCTTTAATGGGATGCCTAGTCTATTGGCTTTTTCTTGGTGTACCCCAATTCCGCGATGGATTTGATAATGTAAGCCAATTTCTTTATTCATTTCATACTCATTGCCACTAAGCTGAATACGATACATCCCAAGATTTGCATTCATAATCCCCGGTTTCTCTGGATCTTCTGAATAAACTTGAGGAAGAGTAACGAAAGCCCCTCCATCATCTGGCCAGTGATGAATAAGGGGAAGATCAGAAATTTGGATTTCCTTAAAATCAGCTGGAATGCTGTTTGACTTTTTTATTGGCAAGGCTTTGGTAGCAGCCATTCCTGCTCCTATATGTTTAAAAGGATTTTTTAATGGACTCATAGGATCATTTCTTAATGCGATGACACTCTGTGTTGCCTCTAACGTTTTACGAAAGATAAACTTACTTCGATCAATAGTTCCGAACAAATTGGATACCGCTTTAAACTTTGAACCTTTTACATTTTCAAATAATAACGCAGGACCACCAGCTTCAAAGACTTTTAAGTGAATTGCTGCCATTTCAAGATAAGGATCTACTTCCTCTTTAATTCTTACTAATTGGCCGTCCCTCTCTAAATCCAAAATGCATTCTTCTAAATTACGATACATAGTACATTAGCTCCTATTTTTATTACTTAATACAATCATTATACTTGTTCTAGTGTACACTGTCTTCTTCAGAGGTGCCAATGTAGTGAAATAAGACATTCTCTCAGGAATCTAACTTAAAATTCATTATAAAATGCACCTCTTAAAAAGAAAGAGGCGCATCCATAAAAATAAAGAAGTTTAAATTCGGACAGACTTTCCTGACAACTTCCATTGTTTCCTCCAACCAACTTGTGCCATAACTAAAATCCCTAATGCAACCAAAGCAACGATTGAAAATGTAATAAACCCCGATGCATACGTTCCTGTGATGCTTTTTAGTGTACCAAGAATATTCGGCAAGAAGAAGCCACCAATCCCACCAGCTGCACCAACAATCCCCGTAACCATCCCAATTTCTTTTTGGAATCTTTGTGGCACTAATTGGAAAATCGCACCATTACCCATTCCTAGACAACCCATTCCAACAAACAAGGCTACTGTAACTATAGCTAATGGTGGAAGCAAGCTAACAGCAAACATACAAATCGCTACCCCAACAAATAAATACTGCAACAGTCTAACTCCACCAATCTTGTCAGCAATTAATCCACCAACTGGACGTAAAAAACTTCCTGCTGCTACGACTAATGTAACAAAGTCCCCAGCACGGACACCAGATACATTGTATTGTGAAGAAAAGAAATAGCTTAAAAAGCTTGCTAGTCCAACAAACCCTCCAAATGTTACACTGTAAAGGATACAAAAATACCAAGTGTCTTTTTCTTTAAACACGGAAAAGTATTCTTTAATTGGCTTTGGCGCTGGTTGATTTGGAGGTTCTTTCGCCAAAAAGATATATGAAAATAAAACAAGTGCTAATGGAATGATCGCTACACCAAAGACCCCGTTCCAACCAACATACTCAGCAATCCTTGGACCAAAAAGCGTTGCAAGCAATGTACCACTATTACCAGCTCCTGCAATTCCCATAGCAAGTCCTTGCAAATGAGGAGGATACCAACGACTTGCCATAGGAAGTGCCGCTGAGAAGCTTGCACCTGCAACCCCTAATAAAATCCCAATTAAATAAAGTTCTCCTACGGTAAAACCAAATAACCATCCCCATAATAATGGAACCATCGTAACAATCATTCCGCCAATAGCGGTCTTTTTTGGACCAAACCGATCTGTTAATATTCCCATGATGATTCTAAATACCGACCCAGCTAATATAGGAATAGCAACAATTAATCCAACTTGAGAAGCTGACAATCCAAAATCTGCGGTCAAGTACACACCCAAAGCTCCTAGTAAAACCCAGATCATAAAGCTAATATCAAAGTACAAGAATGATGATAGTAATGAAGGCGCGTGCCCGCTTTTTTTTAATTCAGATAATTTCATTTTTTTATCCACCTCAAAGTTTATTTGTTGAGGTCATTATCTCAAAGATATATATTTAATACAGCTTTCCTGTCAACTTAACTGACAGAGTACTTTTAAGGGGCAAATCATATGAAGTACTTAAAATACGTCATTTATTCCCACCCTCTAAATAAATAAAGCTGGATTAAAGGTGTAATTGGTTGTTGACAGAAAAGGGCAATTGGCGACATTATTCACCGGGAAATTACTTAACTCCATAACTCTCAACTCTAATAATTACAATTCAATTCTTTCTTTTCTATTACAATATTAAAAGTCCCCAAAAACTTGGGGACTTTTAATATCATTTTATAATATGGCTAATAGTCCGTTTACCCTTATACTTCTACTCCGTTAATTTTCAAATGAGCATGAAATATTTCTATCAATGTTGGTAATGTTTCTTTATCTTCCCATGATTCATGGTTCCAGATGTTTGATTGTTTCAATGCCCTAGGACAATGAATGAAAGCTTCTTCTACATCAACCCCAATACCAAGTAAAGGCGGTTTCCCTTTTAGACTCATTTGGTTTAAAATATCTTCGTTCTTAATGATCGTTGCCTGACCATTTATACGAAGTACATCGTCCAAACCTGGGATCAGAAAAAGCAAACCAACTCGAGGACTTGACAAAATATTCAAAATCGAATCTAATCTTTTATTTCCTGGTCGATCAGGTATAACTAGTTGATTATTATTTAACACAAGAACCGTTCCTGGCTCATCTCCTCTTGGCGACACGTCGCAATGACCTTTTGAATCCGCTGTCGCTAGAAATAGCAACGGTGATTTAGCAATAAAGTTTTTGCAATGTTCATCAATGATGGATATTGTTTTACTGACGACGTTCTTATGGGGAGATCCTACAATTTCCCTTAGCTCCTCTTCGGATGTAATTGCACTTTCAGCAAAATTCACTGTCATAAAAACACCTCTCCTTCCTATTATGATTGTAATCTTGCAAACTAATTATACTATTTCATTTTCCTTAATAAGTATAACAAATAAGGAGTACCAATCACTGCAACGATTAGACCGCTTGGAATTTCATTTGGTGTAATCAGTATTCTACCTAGTAGATCTGCTGTAACAAGTAATAATCCGCCTAGCAAACCTGAAACTAGAATTAGTGGAAGGTGACGATATCCAACTAACCTTCTAGCAATATGCGGTGCAACAAGCCCGATAAAACCAATTGTTCCTACTAACGAAACCGCAACTGTACTTAATGCGACTCCAATTACTAGTGCCCAAACTCTTGCTGATCTAACTGAAACTCCTAGACCTGACGCAACGTCGTCCCCAAAAGTTAACGTATCTAGCTTACGAGTCATGTAAAGTGCTGGTCCAATGAAAAGAGCTAATAAGATGAGGGCATAATAAACGTCATCCCACCCTTTTCCATACGTACTTCCTGATAACCAGACAAGTGCTGCCGCTACAGCTAGCTTTGCTTTCACGACAAATACTTGGGTAGCTGCCGACCCAAACGCAGAGATGGCAATTCCCATCAACGCGACTAGCATTGGCTGAAAATTATTTTTCCATGCGGTAACTAAAATAATGAGCAGAGCTACAATAGAACCGATAATAGCACCTAGTGGCATAAAGGCAACAGGGATCGCCGGGAACATAACAAGTAACAACATTGCCCCCGCCCCACCCATCGATGTGACACCAATTACACTGGCATCTGCAAGTGGATTACGTAGCACTCCTTGTAACAGAACTCCTGTAACAGCAAGAATCATTCCTACGATAAACGATGTCAACACACGAGGAATACGAAAATTCCAGATATATGGGTTCGTCCAATTAAGCGACCATTCTGTGCCATTATATGAAAAAGCAATAACAACGCTTATAGCTACCATTGTCACTAGAATTGGGATCATCACTTTTAAGCGAATTGGCGAGGTGGTTCCTCCCATTTGTCGATCTGATCGTTTGATCGAACGTGCTGTCTTCCACGCTAAATAAAGAAGCCAAGGACCACCAATCAACGCAGTCATAGCTCCAACCGGCACTTCTTGTCCTGGTTGGATAATACGGCCTAATACGTCTGCTCCAATCATCATAATTGCACCCCATAAGAACGAATGGATCAATATCATCACATGCCCTTTTACACCAAGCATCCGTACAATATGTGGAGCCATTAATCCGATAAACCCTATAGGACCAACTACACTAACAGTTACAGCAGCTAATACAATTGCTACACCCCAGGTAGCTAATTTAACCGCAGATACCTTCTGGCCGAGTGAAGTAGCAATATCTTCACCAAGTGATAAGGTATCTAGCGGTTTTGCTAAAAGCAAAGCACAGCCAAACGCAATAACGATCACAGGTGCTGCGAATGTGATACCATTCCAATTTAATTGAACAAGGGTACCAGACCCCCATAAAAAGAGTCCATTTGTTTTATTTTCGAATAATAATTGCAACGCCCCAGTAACAGAGGCAAACATTAAAGAAATAATCATTCCTGTTAACGCAACGCGTACAGGTTCCATTTGTCGTCCAGCTAACATGACAACCATGATCGACGAAAAGACCGCACCAAGTAAAGCTGTTAAAAATGGAAAATTCCCTATTAAGCTAGGAAAGAAAATCGTTGAAGCAACAACAAAGAAAAATGCCCCTGCATTAATCCCTAACGTACCAGGTGCTGCCAACGGGTTTTTCGTCAAGGTTTGTAAGAGAGCACCCGATACGGCAAGGGCTCCTCCTGCTAATATACCAATGACAAGCCTAGGGAGACGAAATGATAGCACGATATCTTGAATTCGACCTTCCACCCAAACTTCACTAAGTAATTCAGAAATGGAGTATTCAGCTTGTCCTTGTGTTACGTGGATAAGCGATAACAAAATAAGCAGGAAGAAGCCCCCTGTCAGAATGACAAAGGACTTATTCAGCGACTTCCCAGACATTACTCATTCACCATTGTGGCTGTAATTTGATCAACCAATGTACCTGCTGATAACGGTCCTCCATATAACCACGTATCAGCTCCTAAGTCATAAAGACGGTCTTCCGCTACAAATGCTAAATTCTCCCAAACTTTATTGCCTTTTAACTGGTTTTCATAAATATTATCTGTATCCGGCACTGTATATAAATAATTAGCTTCTTCATATTTTACTAGACCTTCAACATTAAAAGTGCTTGAACCAAAAATCTCAAATTGATCTGGTTCATGTATGTTGTTCAACCCGATTTTTTCTAAAATAATGGAAGCCATTGAATGTGGAGTAAAAACTCGAATTTCAGGTGCTTGAGGCCCTGAATAAGCAAGAGATAAGATCACATCATTTGTTGAAAGATTACCAGCTTCAATTTTTGCTTTTGCTTCCTCATAATGTGCATCAAGATCAGCTAACACTTGTTGTGCCTCAGCTTCTTTTCCAACTGCTTTTGCCATTTCATTAAAAGTCATTTCCATTTCTTCATATAAATTAATACTCTCATCTTCTGGATAAGGATTAAAAATAACGGTTGGAGCAATTGACTCTAGTTGATCAAGCATACCATCATGACGGAAGCTAACACCAATAATCAAATCTGGATCAATTGAAGCAATAGCTTCTAAGTTAGGCTCTTGACGCCCTCCAACATCTGTTACACTTTCGTCTAATTGCGGTTCAATGTTTACATAGTCTCCGTACCCTTCAATATCAGCCATACCTGCTGGCTGCATTCCTAAAGCTAAAAGGTTTTCCGCATATGTCCATTCTAGTACAACAACCTTTTTGGCAGGAGCATCTAATGTCACTTCTCCATTGACACCCTCTATAATTATCTCACTCACTTCTTCATTTGACGACGTTACTTCATTTGCTAAGTCATCCTCATTCGCAATCGTTTCTTCGTTACCTGAAGAACACGCTGCTAATACAAGCACAAATAGAAAAAGTACCACTGCTATTAGTTTTTTCATTTTGGACCCCCGATTTAATCATAAAATATGTTTCTCTCTCGTTGAATCTGATAATCATTATCAATTCAATGTTAGTTTAAATGTTGCTTCCACTTTTGTAAAGATAAATTTCAATTGTTATTAAAAATCATTCTCACTTGTACTCATTTATGGTAGGATATATGTATTGAGAGAGAATATCAATGAGGACAATATGGAGGAATGATTAAATGAAGACTTCTATTCAAACAAAAGAATTATCCATTGGGTATCACGATCACTTGCTCTTTGAAAATTTAAATTTAACGATCCCGCGTGGTGAAATCTCTGTATTTGTAGGAAGCAATGGTTGTGGGAAGTCTACCCTTCTTCGTTCAATCGCGCGTTTATTAAAACCGACAGACGGCTCAGTCCTAATAGAAGGAAAAGATATTCATCGGATGTCTTCTCGTGAAGTAGCAAAAAAGATGGGAATCCTCCCTCAATCTCCTATCTCACCAGAAGGCTTAACTGTTCATGATCTAGTAAAACAAGGACGTTATCCTCACCAATCTTGGTTAAAACGGTGGTCTGAAGAGGATTCAGAAAAGGTTGAAGCAGCTATGAAGGCAACGCGTGTAGATGAGTTACGCGATCGACCTGTTGATGAACTTTCAGGCGGGCAAAGACAACGCGCATGGATTGCCATGACACTCGCCCAAGACACAGATATTATCTTATTAGATGAACCTACAACTTATTTAGATATGACCCATCAAATAGAAATTTTAGATCTATTATTCGAGCTAAACGAACAGCATGGTCGAACGATCATTATGGTATTGCATGATATTAATCTTGCTTCACGATATGCACACAATATTATTGCTATTAAAGACGGAGCTGTTTTCAATCAAGGGACACCTGAATCAATCATAAATTGTCAACTAGTACGTGCTGTCTTTGGTATGGAGTGTCAAGTTGCAACAGATCCTATTTTTGGTACCCCACATTGCATTCCTTTTGGTAAAGGTCGGTGTGTAATCCCAAAAGTGAATGAGGCGATTTCTGGTGCTTAATCTAGAAGACATGAAACGGTTTCAAGTTCAAGTTTTAAAAGAACCAACAGGATTTATAACTGTTAGCGACATTCTTTCACATGGATTTGACCGTTTAATTACGAACATAAACCATTCAACAGGCTCTTCAACTTCAGCTGTAGCTACGTCAGTCTATATGCGTCGCTACGGCTTTTTTATAGCAGCACAACTCTACTTAAAAGCATTAAATAAAGTTTGGGACGGTCCACTAGAAGAAATACACGTTGCTCAAACTGAAACTGGTCTTGTCTTTCAAATTGATAAGCGTTTCATAAGAGACTCACAAAATGATGATTTAGAGTTGATTTTGAAGAAGTATGGATACCCTGTTGTAAATGCCTTAGCAATGAAGGCAAACATTTCAAAGTTTATTTTATGGGAGAATATATGGGGGTATGTCTTATGGATGTACAGCTCCATTGATACGGAACATGCTTTTGAGGATTTATATATCCTACTGAAAGATGATATTTGGCGGCCTGAAATTCGTAGTTCAATGTTCAAAAGGTTTCTTAACGGGCGATCTTTTCTAGAGTCAAAAAATGATTTTCAACGTGTTACTTGTTGTTTGTATAAAGAATTGCCAGGCAGTGATTCTTGTCCGTATTGCCCGCATGTAAGAGCATAGATTTACCATTCTTACGTATTAATACTTTGTCAAAGCCTGCTTTAATGCATTTTGGGGTTTACAATAGTATTTCATCAAGAGGCTTTACTTTTTTCTTTTTTTCTTAACGCATGTCTCCTGTTCTCTATTCTGAGATCTTACTTTTTCTGCTTTAACCAATGCTTAAAATCCTTTGAACCTAAATCATAATTAAGAAGTGCCTATTCTCAACTTTGAAAAGGCACTTCTTGTTCAAATGTCTCTTAATTTAAGTCAGTCTATAAACAAGAGCTTCGTAAGGTTTTAGATCAATCATCTCAATCTCTTTCGGTGCCTCATCATAATTTCCAATAATTAGTTCTGCTGAATTACAATTAATATGTCTAGGAAGCTCAAACTTGACTTCATCTGCTGAAAAGCTACAGATTATTAACCACTTCTGGTCTCCGAGTGTTCTAGTGTAGGAGAAAATTTCTTCTGAATCCTCATGAATAAGATCAAACTTTCCATACACCACAATTTCATTAGCCTTCCTTAATTGAATTAACTTCTTATAATAATGAAAAATTGAATTTGGATCTTGTAATACTCTTTCAGCATTAATCTCTTTGTAATTTGGATTTACTTGAATCCAAGGTGTTCCTGTAGTAAAGCCGGCATGTTCCGTATCATCCCACTGCACTGGCGTTCTAGCGTTATCACGTCCACGCTCATAAATAGCTTGAATAACTTGGTTCTCATCTTTTCCAAGCTCATGTACGGCCTCATTGTACATATTTAGTATTTCAAGGTCCCGATAATCATCGATTGAATCGAAGGCCACATTAGTCATACCAATTTCTTCACCTTGATAAATATATGGTGTCCCCTTCATCATATGAAGACAAGTAGCAAGCATTTTTGCTGATTTCTCATAATACTCTTTATCGTCCCCAAAGCGCGAAACCGCACGTGGTTGATCATGGTTGTTCCAATATAAACTATTCCAGCCATCATCTGCTAAGCCATATTGCCACTTTGCTAAAATTCCTTTAAGTTCTGTTAAATTCCACGGTTGAGGTGTCCATTTTCCACCAGGTCCATTTCCAACATCAACGTGTTCAAATTGGAACACCATGTTTAATTCGTTTCGCTCTGTTCCTGTATATAGTTTTCCTTGTTCAGCGTCTACACCAGGCATCTCACCAACAGTGAAAACATCATATGTTGACATCACTTTTTTATTCATTTCTTGTAAAAACTCATGAATACGAGGTCCGTTCATAAAGTATTTTGACCCGTCCCCATACCTGCTATCACCATGAACTTCACCGTCAGGATAAGTGTTATCTTTTGAGATAAAGTTAATAACATCCATCCGGAACCCATCTATTCCTTTATCTAACCACCATGTCATCATATTATAGATTTCGTTACGTAGTTTCTCGTTCTCCCAATTCAAATCAGGCTGTTTTTTACTGAATAGATGTAAATAATACTCGTCAGATGTCTCATCATATTGCCAAGCTGATCCCCCAAATACAGAGCCCCAGTTAGTCGGTGGCTCTCCATCTTTTCCAGGCTTCCAAATATAATAATCACGATACGGATTATCCTTTGACTTACGTGACTCAGCAAACCATGCATGTTCATCAGACGAATGGTTGACAACTAAATCCATAACTATTTTAATGCCACGATCATGCGCACTTTGAAGAAGCTCATCAAAATCTTCCATAGTTCCAAACTCATTCATAATATTTTGATAGTCACTTATATCGTAACCATTGTCATCGTTTGGAGATTTATAAACAGGTGAAAGCCAAATTACATCAATCCCTAACTCTTTCAAATAATCAAGCTTTGAGATAATACCTCGTAAATCACCTATACCGTCTCCATTCGAATCCATAAAGCTTCTCGGATAAATTTGATAAACAACACTTTCTTTCCACCATGCTTTTTCCATATTCTCCACTCCTCTTTATCTAATATTTTATTTAATTGCTCCCTTTGTCACTCCACTAATAATCCACTTCTGTGCAAATAAATACACAATTAGCATCGGTAATAGCGCTAGTAAGTAAGATGCAAATGCTAGGTTGTAGTTCACACTGAATTGTGATTGGAAAATATACTGTACTAACGGAAGCGTTGCATCATGTCGATCTGATAGGATGACGAGCGGCAGCATAAAGTCATTCCATGCCCATAACGCTGTTAAAATCCCAACCGTCGCATTCATCGGTGCTAATAGCGGGAACACGACTCTCCAGAACACGCCCCATCTGCTGCATCCATCAATGATCGCTGCTTCTTCTAACTCTTTTGGAATGGTCTTAATATATCCAACATACAGGAATATATTGAATGCTAGGCCGTACACAACATACAAAATAATCAGCCCAGTCGGATTGTTCAAGTTTAGCGCACTCATTTGTTTGACAATCGGTAACATGATGATTGGAAATGGTACGAACATTGCACTGACAAAATAATAGAATAAAATTTTATAGATGCGTTTGTGCATGTTTCTAGCAAT